>JADHWZ010000090.1 GCA_016783225.1 Dehalococcoidia bacterium
GATGAGCGAGGTAGCCCGAATATAATCGGCCACCTGAAGAACAGCGTCCTCAGGGTTTATCACCCTCAGATACACCACTGCATTGACTCTGACAGTGACGTTATCTCGAGTGATGCACTCCTGTTCCGGGACGTCCATGGTTATCACGCGGGTGTCTACCTTCCACATTTTGTCAATATAGGGGATTATGAAGCGAAGCCCGGGCTCTTTTATGCCGATGAAGCGCCCCAAACGCAGAACGACACCCCGCTCATACTGGGCGACAACCTTGATTGCTGCCGGCAGTATGAAAAGCAGTAATACGACTATGACACCGATGGCCCATAAAGCTGCCGTCATTTTTTCACCTCCTCTTCGATTCCTTGGTTACCTTTAGCTTCAATCCTTCGACCTTGGTGACTATCACCTCTTCACCGGGTTCAATTGTACCATTTTCCACCCAAGCATTCCATCGCTCTCCCTTGATGAGGACAGTTCCCTTAGGGTCAAGCGCAGTCTGCACAATCGCCATCTGTCCCACCAATCCCTCTCGGCCGGTGGTGATCCGGCGTCGATGTGCTCTTATGACAGCGGCAACAACGAAGATAAAAATGGCGCTGAAGATGCTCACCACCCCAGCAATAAGCTTGGGGTCTATTGAAAACGGCGTGCCGCTAAACAGGATGAAGGAACCCAGGACCAGGGAGATTATACCCCCTGCCGTAAGCAGCCCAAAGGTAGGAGTAAAGAATTCAGCTACGAAGAGACCAAAGGCGAGAACCATCAGCAATATACCGGCGTAGTTTGCCTCCAGCATATCCAGGGAGTATATGGAGAGGAAAAGGCAAATACCACCCGTTACCCCAGGCAGAATCAGCCCGGGGTGAAATAGCTCTATCATGATGCCAAGCGTAGCGATGCTGAGGAGGATGTAGGCAATGTTGGAGTCACTGATGGCAAACAGGAAGCGCTCAATGGTAGTCATACCGACTTGGTCAATTACCACATTCTTGGTCTGGAGTGTTACCACCTTGCCGCTTTGTAGGGTTACTTCGCGACCATCAATCTTCTCCAGGAGTTGTGCCAGGCTATCGGCGCCCAAATCAACCAGAGGTGGGTCAAGAATAGGAGAGTCAAGACCCAGCGCCTCCCAGCCCTCGACCTCGTCAAGTCCCAATGCCTCCCGGTCAGTGTAGGAGGCAGCTTCTGCCACCGCAGCTATGGCTGCTGTCTTGTTGCGGCCACGACTTTCAGCAATACTCTCGATCCAGGCCTGAGTGTGCTGGGTTATCTTCTTCTTCATGGTCTCAGATATTTCTTCGCCACCGCCGGTTACCGGGCTGGCGGCACCGATAACACTACCCGGAGCCATGGCGGCGACGTGAGCGGCAAGGGTGATAAACGTTCCCGCCGATCCTGCCCAGGGATCGACGTACACTACCACCGGAACCTTGGCCTCCATGATCCGCTTCACTATGTCCTCCGTCGAGGAAAGCAAGCCACCCGGCGTGTCCATGGTAATGATGCATGCCTGGGCATCATCATCTTCCGCCTTAGTAATGCCTCGATCAAGATAGTCGGCAAGAGGCGGAGTGACTGCTCCGTCGAAGTCGAGCACAACGACCAGGGGCGCGGCAGCGCTTACGCTGGCTGTAGCTAGTACAGCCAGAAGTACGATGAATATGATAAATAAGAAAATGAGACGAGCGTGCTTCAGCATGGGGGACTAATCAAGACCTTTCTATTAATTATAAGGCAAGGTACGACCATGCCACAAGTATAAGGAGCCTGCCGTTCAAGATTACACGTGATACACGAGACCAGCCGGCCAACTGTTAAACTGGTGTCCCACTTGCTGCATATCATAACTGGGGTAAGACAGTGTTCATGCTGAGCTGCCAATAAGCAGCGAGGGAAACATAGTGTAGTGTCCCTTAAATGGCTTGACAATAGAGCAACCCCATGTCATTCCTGCGAAAGCTCTCAGAGTCGCCGCAGGAGACAGGAATCCAAAAGGTCTAGGGGATGGATTCCGTGTCAAGCACGGAATGACAGACTGTATAGTTATTACGATTACACTACAATAGTATTGTGACAGCGCCAACAGCTCATTTGCAGGTGATGACTGCTAAGTAGCCTTTGGGAGTATGGTATAATCAATATGTAATGGAAACGCGAAAGACAATAGCTACCAACCGGAAAGCCTATTATAACTACAATATTGATGAGACCGCAGAAGCGGGCATCGTGCTCAGTGGCACGGAGATCAAGTCGCTTCGGGCCGGCAAGGTAAGCCTGGCTCAGTCTTTTGCCAAACCGGAGAAGGGAGAGTTGTGGCTGCTCAATGCCTACATTGCTCCCTATGAGAGCGGCAACCGCTATAATCATGAGCCGGCACGCCCTCGGAAGCTGTTGATGCACCGCGACGAGATCAGTAGATTAGCGGCCAAAGCGATGGAGAAGAGGTTTACCCTGGTGCCTCTCAAGTTGTATCTCAAAAACGGCCGTGCCAAGGTGGAACTGGGGGTAGGGAGGGGTAAGAAGCTCTATGACAAGCGTGAGTCTATAGCCCAGCGCCAGGCAAACCGGGAAATAGAACGAACCTTAAAAATGCGCCGTGTCAAGGTATAGCGGGGACGAGTGGGTTCGACAGGGTAAGGCGTTACAAGATTGCAGGCTGAGGTGCCACTACCCTCACAAAACAAGTGGCGAAAAATAACTGGCGAAGAACCAGTACTCGTAGCAGCCTAACAAGCGCTGCCACCGTCCATCCTGACCTCTCCTCGATGGGTCGGGAATGGGCGCCGCAAAGTCGAGGTGCGGCTGCCCTGATGCCGATAGGGGCAGCTCAAGAAAAATCGACTGGCTCGGCCAAACTCGGTTGGCAGAGGTTGGTTGAGTGAGAACAAAGAGTCAACTAAGCTTGTAGTAGATCTTGGGCAAATTCCTCTGGACGGGGAGTTCGACTCTCCCCCGTCTCCACCAGAAACACAACGGGGCCTCCGGGTTATTGAAATCCGGGGGCTCTTCACCGAGGTATACCTGATAGGGGAATCCTTATACCGGAGTTGTGGTGGGCCTAGCCCACCCTACGAGACTAGAATACCAAGAGAATGATTGTAGTGTAGTAGCAAGGCACTCAAAACACCCAAAATCGAAAGGAGAACTAAATGAGCAGGCTAATGAAACTTTTAGGCTTATTGGTGGTAATTTCCTTATTAGGCGTTACAACGATTTCATGTAGTAAGTCTTCTACAACAACCAATGGTGACACATACAAGCTAACTCACAGCGCAGCAGATGTTGAGTACATTCTTGGGTGGGATTACATCGTGGCCCAATGTCATGACATAGGTGCCTATGACAAAATAGAGGGTTTTGTCTATCGAGGAGAGAGCATGGAAATTGCTCCCGGAGAGACCTTTTCTCTGGACGAGGATTCCCCGGCTGCATGGTCAAGTTACCGTTTTGTTAGGACGGTATGGGAGGGAGGAAGATTTCTCAGTTTTGCTGTCGGGATAGGGTTTTCCGAGACTGCGGAAGGTCTTGATGAATTAGTTGAGCAATTACTACAGCCGCAGGGCATTTGGGAATCTGTTCAAACCGAAGGAGACTTTGTGACCGCTCTTCATGAAACTGAGACCCCCATGCAGAGTACCCAGCTTTTTCTTGCCGGGAAGCATTTCTTTGTCCTAATTCAGGAATTTGCCTCTTCAGAAGAATCGCTCTTTTTTGACAAAGATTCACTAACAGAATTGCGCTCAATTGCTAAAGATAAAATTTCCTTGTTAGAAATTACTCCGCTTTCATCATAAATACCAGGAAGGGAACCGAATGAGGAGACCTCTAGGTCAAGGAATACATTTGCCTTAGAGATTAGCACTGCCTGATGAGATAAGTCATCACTCGAAGAAGGAGACTTCTTTGTTCTGGGGAAAAGCAGAAAACGATACCAGGTAAAATGTTAGAATTTGGGCTGTGCGAAGGAGAGCAGTTTTGGTGGGGATAGCAGGGTATCCATACTAGAGCGGGTACTTTCCAAACGGAAACCACAGAGACAGCTAATCCGTGTTTCAGGTGGAGTTCGACTCTCCCCCGTCTCCACCAGAAACACAACGGGGCCTCCGGGCTGAAGTCCGGGGGCTCTTGGCTCATACGGGCCTGATGCGGGGAGGAGCCCCCCCACCCGAGCTGCGGTGGGCCTAGCCCACCCTACGAGACTGGAACTCGTTTGCGATGGCTACTGCATCCCTCCCAGGGTCCATTGACTGAATGATTCCTTCGTCAACAAAAGCGTTGATCTCATCTGGATCGTAGGGGGTGTAGCTACTGGGCACTATTTGCGTTTTCTCCTTACGAAGGCGAAGCGAATTTTCTTGCCGTTGTGTTTCTTGTCTTTCTGATTCACGTTGTCTATGAAGCTTCTCAGGTCACACGTAAGAAACTTTTTGCCCATTGTGATTCACTCCCTTTCTACCGCCAGTGGGGGCAGTCACCTGTCCCCCAGTATTCTACCACTTATTAAGTTAGAGTTGCTGGCGCTAGAGCTGGCTGGATAGGCTGGGGAGATGGAGGCCGATACCAAAGAAGGCCGTGTGACGGACTGCTCCGATATGAAGTCCTTGTGGAGCACCATGATCTTGACCTGTGATTCAAGCTACCGTGGGTGTTACCGTTTTGGAGCAACCCAAGGCAGTCACACTTTCATCTGCTTTGTGAACGATCTCCTAAGCACAGACTCTTGCCCTGCATCCCTGCTACGGGTAGAATTGCTGATGTAACGTGACTGACTCTAGAAATGGCGTCGGGAGTAGATGGGACATTCAGAGGCAGAAGACTTGTTGAAAGAAGACCCGCTCCTTCAATCCGAAGGGTTAAGGGCAAGACATGTCGAGCATATAACAACTGCGATAAATAACCCCAGAAAAACCGCGATACGCAGAACCAAACCAAACATTCGCAGGTATCCACTCAGGTTCTTCAAGGATGGTGTTTGGGCATATCAATACCTCTTTGACAATGCATCTATCTACTACAGCTCACTGGCTGTAGAAGTGGGGTTGCTGCTTAAGCTGAGGAATCTGGTCAAAAGGAAGAGGCAAGCCACCCCGAAATTACGTATCACTTTCAAATGGCTCATAGACAATTCCAAATTGGATGAGGCGACAAAGGAACTGGCTCACAAGATTAGGATTATGAGAAACTGCTACGTACATTATCAGAATCTAATAGTCTACATTGGTTGGCAACACGAAGTCAGGTGGCCAAAGTTTGTCCAACAACAGAAGTCACTAGCCTACAACGACCCGATGCAATTGAACGCCATAAGCACACTTGAAGGCCTGTTTGAAACATGGCACGGCGAGGATTCAATCCCGATACGCCTCGAACATTTGGAGACGACGCAAGAAAACATGGACTTCATCGCTGCACGGAGAAAGGAATACCCCGCCTGGATGGGCCATGCTTTATCTGAGTACGTTACTTATAAGGGAAGCAACAAGGGAGGAAGTGGCGCAATACTAACGTTAGAGGAAGTTCAACCCATATGTGGCTATGAAGCATTTGATGCTCATACGTGTATAGACTGGAGCTTCAAGGTCCTCAAAGCGTTGATGTTCTTCTGACTAAGAATGGTGGCTTCGGTCCGAATACATCTACCGAGTTGACCATCCTTGCAGGTGTGACACACCCACAAGCTCGAAGCGCTTGTAGGCCGCACCCGGCTTCTGGTGCCATCCAGCCATCTCCAACGCCGATAAGTCCAACTTCACAAGTGGCACGATACTTGGTGGCAGGTCAGGTTCCTCCCTGTGCTTAGTGGGGATCGGCACCGCACCCCATCATACGCTTTCGTCATGATTCAGTGGTAACGTCTTGGGATATCACACCTTCCAGAAAGCCCCGGCGTTTTTCAGGCTTGGGAGAACCTGGGCCATCTCATTTGCGTACTCAAGCATGTGGGAAACATAATCAGCGTCCATTCGTCTTTTGAAATAGCTGCCGGGAAAAAGTGTGACCAGGTCGGGCAGTGAAATGATACCTTCTATTGCATCTCGATCGAATTGTGCCCAGTTGCGAAGATGTTCTTCCGACCGGAAGAAAGTCATCGTGCTTCACGAATAGGGAATATCCTCCAGCCATTTCATCATAGGAACGGATACGTGTCCGATTATGCCATCAGGATCAGTGTTCTCAATAACCCCATCTCGAATCTTAACCCGGATCGGCTCCCCACAATCCAGGCAGGGACAATCAATCTGTACTGTTTTTCCGGGGAAAAGCCAGCAGACCGCTAGCGATTCAAACGCTCACTGCCCAAACCACTTCTGTTCGCCATCAATAGTGAGCCGAAACTGAGTGGGGAGATTATTAAAGGGCGCGAAAGAGGTGATCAAATCCGTATTTGGGAACAGCCAGCGATTCCTGAAGAGAACAGGTCATGCAAAGCCTTTCGCCCGTCCTCCGGTGAAATCCCTAATTCGGCCGCAATCTCGGTATAATGCGGTGCCTGGCCTGTTTTCACCATGCGTTGCATGATGATGTGAAAGGTTTTATCTAATACGCTGGACTCTCTCATGATACTTACCTCCCTTGGATAGTTGGGTTGACAGGAATTTCGTAACTCTGTGAATGGCCAATCCTTAGCAATGATACCACGTTTTAAGTTAGAGCTGCCAGCGTTAGAGCTGGCTGGATGGCCTCGGGAGCTGAGGACTGGTGTGCCGAGCCCACCCGACGCGTCTGTTCGTGTAACAGAAAGGCCGAAACGACGCATCCAGTCATGTCGTTTCCGAACACACCGTTGACCTGGCCCGTCGCTGCAGGGTACACTCTCAGCTAGGCAGTCGGGAATCAAGCGACCTCTGCCTTTTCTACACCTTGAAGGGGGTTAGATGTACAAGGAGGGAAACATGGTTGCACCACAGGAAACTCGTCGCTGGGACGCTGAAGCGGACGTTATCGTCGTCGGATTCGGTGGGGCAGGTGCATGTGCGGCACTGGAGGCAACTCAAAATGGGGCCTCGGTGCTGCTGTTGGACCGCTGCCACGGCGGCGGGGCCACGGCTGCTAGCGGCGGTGTCATCTATGCGGGTGGCGGCACACCATACCAGCAAGCAGTGGGATATGATGACACACCCGAGGAGATGTACCGCTACCTGAAGCAGGAGGTGGGCGATGTCGTCTCGGATGAGACACTCCGCCGTTTCTGCGACGAGTCTCCGGAAATGATTCGCTACCTGGAGCAGGCGGGGGTCCCCTTCGAGGCCTCGCTGTGCCCGTTCAAGACCTCATATCCCACCAATAAATACTACATCTACTTCTCCGGCAACGAGATGGCCAGCCCGTACAAGGACCATGCCAAGCCCGCTCCTCGTGGCCACCGCGCCAGGGGCAAGGGGATATCGGGCCGCGCTCTGTTCCATGCTCTGGAGAAGTCCGTCCGCAGTCACGATATCCAGGTACGTCGCCAGACCCATGTGGAGCGGCTGGTCTTGGCGGACGATGGTCGAGTGATAGGAGTTGAAGGCCGCTCAATGGCGGTCAGATTTATTACCGCGCGCTTCCACAGACTTCTAACCAAGATCAATGCCAAGGCCAACACCTATGTGCCACCGGCAGGGAAACTGATCAATGGCGTGTGCAATTTGATGTATAAACTGTGCTCCCGCCCCTATCGGGCGCGGGCGCGCAAGGGTATCATCCTTAGCGCTGGGGGCTTCATCTTCAACAAGGAGATGGTCCGGAAGCACTCTCCTATCTACCGGAAGTGTCTACCCCTGGGCACCTACGCCGACGATGGCAGTGGTATTTGCCTGGGTGAGAGCGTTGGTGGGGCCACGGCGTGCATGGATCGTATGTCGGCCTGGCGTTTCTATGTGCCTCCCGAGACGCTCATGCAGGGCGTGCTGGTCAACAAGGATGGCCAGCGCATCTGCAATGAGGATCTGTATGGCGCCAAGCAAGGAGACTACATCGTGGCCAACGGGGGCAATGCCTACCTGATTTTCGACAGCAAAACCCACAAGGAAGCAGTGAGGATGCTGGGAAGCCAGTGTGCCCTGTTCCAGAAGTTGACGATGATCCCCATGCTGCGCATCACTCGGAAGAAGGCCCCATCGTTTGCGAAGCTGGCAGCCAAGATCAAGGTTTCTCCGCAGGGCCTCGAGGACACGATGTCCGAGTACAACGCCATTGCGAGAAAGGGCGAGCCCGATCCCATGGGCAAGACGGAGAAGCGTTTCGTTCCCCAGGATACTCCACCCTTCTATGCTCTGGATAACTCACTTCGGTCCAAGAGCGGAATCCCTACGGCGGCTATGACGCTCGGCGGCCTCGTTGTGGATGAACAGACTGGTCAAGTTCTGCGCCAGGACGGATCGCCCATTGAGGGACTCTATTCTGCCGGACGGAATGCCGTAGGGATCTGCTCGAATGGCTATTTCGCCAGCGGTCTCTCCATCGCGGATGCTGTGTTCTCGGGCCGGCGTGCCGGCCGGCACGCGGCAACCCTGGGGGCTTCGCCCGAGGCGGCCGTCGGGGCCGAGTCACCTAGAGACTGATTGCGAACGGAATTGATTGGTGAGGTGGTCCCCGAATTTCGGACAGGTTGTTAAGAGCGGGTTCTGCTCCTAGGGTAAAATAGACCAAAGAAGGAGGAGCAGGACATGAAACAGAGCCGAAGGAAGCACAGGCCATCATTTAAAGCCAAGATAGCCTT
>JADHWZ010000091.1 GCA_016783225.1 Dehalococcoidia bacterium
GCTAGTCCAATGCTACCCAGAAACGAACCGCCAAACAGAATATTCGCCTGCGGAATGTATAAAGCGCTGGTACCTATTCCAGAATTGACAATAACATCCATAAAGTCTATATCACCATCATCAAATTTAGCTAGCATAGCATATGCACCTAGATAGCAGAGTCCAGTCTGATCTCCACTGGAATAGACCAACTCTACATTGAGCCTCTTGGCGGCTGAAGGCTCGGCTACCAGATTCAACTCAGCCAGTGGTGTAGCCGGAGGCTCAGGTGGTGCTGGCGGCTCAGGGGGTGATGGGGGTGGCGACTCTGCAGGAGTTTCAGGTAGAGGTGAAGGTGTTGGTGGAAGGGCAGGGACTGGAGCACAAGTGGTCATGGCTACAAACAGAGCCAAGGTCGATAACGCCAATATATATGCGAGCTTGTGACTTATCAACATCATTTTCTCTCACCTTGTAAATTCACTCTTGCCATTTTAGCTTTCACCGCCGTAGCCGTCAATGTCTGACGGAACGCGGCCTTTACTGATTCTAAGGAGTACCGGCCACAACGATAATTGAAGTCAACGCTGAGCCGACTCTATTGACAAATGAATGGATCTCGGACTATCTCATCCAGGGGAGAACCGCCGAGATTCTGCCCAAGATTGTTGAGAAGGGAAAGCAGTTGTCCAAGTAGCTGACAGTATAGGCTAGCTGCATTATCTTGCTCGCCTGTGGGTGGGACAGCAGATAAGGCAGGCCGAACAGGTTGGCCTGCCTTTTTCGTTCTTTGGTCACGGATTTCAAGCCAGGAGGCTGGTAGGCTGGGCCGCACTGATGTACAATTACTGGAGTTTTGTTGCTCCCACAGCGAAATGATAAGGAGGCGAACACATGGAGAAATCAGTGGATGAGATTCTGAACAAGGCATTTGAAAATGGCAAGCGGCACGAGATGGAAAGTGGTGGCTGTCCTCAGTGTACCATTGCCGGCATTTTTGAGGCGCTTGACATTGAGAATGATGATGTTTTCAGGGCCGCAACTGGTTTGGCAGACGGGGTGGGTCTAACCGGAGACGGGCACTGCGGTGCCCTTTCCGGCGGGACTATGGCCATAAGTTACCTCTTTGGCAGGAAGAAGGAAGACTTTCCCAAAATGATGAAATTAATTAAGGCTAATATGCTGTCCAAAAAGCTGCATGACCAGTTCGTTGAGAAATATGGTACCTGCCGATGTACTGATATCCAAACGAAGTTGGTGGGCAGATTCTTCAACCTGTACGACCCGGCCGAAATGGAGGCAGCCATGAAGGCCGGTATGATGGATAAGTGTTCAACACTTGTGGGGGAGACCGCCCGAATGGCGACCAAGATCATCCTGGAGGAGAGGGAAAGAGAGTCTTTGAAGGAGAAGGAAAGCAAGGCTCAGGCTTGAGGCCTGTCGAGCCCCGGGGGGATCAGCTTGAAGTTTCCCTTTCATTCTGCGTTACTCCTCCGCTTGGGTATGAGGAACCCGGTATTCCTCTTGTACTCCAAGTAAGTGTCGCCGTAGCGGATGACGAGATCTCTCTCCTCTGCCCGGCAGAACGCATAGAAGATCGGTATCCATACGAATGAGAATATCGCCAGGAACGGGGAGTTCAAGATGAACGCGCCTACCCACCACAAAGGAAGTTCGCCCAGTGCCTGGGGGTGCCTGATTCTCTGGTAGATGCCTCCATAGAGTGCATGTCCTTTCTTCGTCACCAGGGTCTCTTCACCTGCGTCTTTCATACCTCTCCACATCAGATAACCACCGGGAACCCCAATTGCTATTGCAATGACAATTGAAATCCAGTAGTCCCATGGGAAGGCCCGGGGTAAAGGTACCGGTAAGGGATGGAAGTAGTAGACCACGTAGTTGGCCATGGCCACAAACTCGAAAGCGGACGCTATTAGCCTGTATCGCGTGCATCTGGCGTAGGCAGCCTCGCCGACCTGCTTTTCGAGTTCAGCAGGTCCTACGCTCCTCACATAGAAGTTCGCCATGAGGAGAGCTGAGGCAATCAGCACGATGAAGTTAATCCATGCTATCATCAGTATTGGCTACAGTAGAGTCGGTAGAGCTTGTGTATCACCAGCGGCATCGGCAAAACGCGGTTACGAGCAGTATAAGTTCGCGCCAGGTTCTTGTGAACTGCCCTGATTTGCGCTAATTTGCGTTCCGGCTATTACCTGCAAAGGCCTGCGGGTGTCATTCAGTGTTGATTCCGTGGTAGCTCGGTGGACGAGTGCGGCGCTTTGACAACAGGCTGTCCGAGGATATAAAATTGCACGTGCTTCCAAGTTTAGACGGGAGGTGTAAACATGCTACCGGAAGAGGTAACCAAGTATATCGGTCAAGGTGCAGGCGCTGCTGTTGCTGAAGTAGAGAAAGGGGCTATTAAGAGGTTTGCTGATGCGGTAGACGACCCAAATCCACTCTACTGGGATGAAGAATATGCGAGACATGCAAGGTACGGTTCCCTTATAGCGCCTCCGGGGTTCTTTGGTTGGCCGGCAAAACTACCCAGAGGCGGCACCTTCCAACGCCCTACCGACGTAAGCGACGCTGCTGAATCCCGGGGTGATTTGGGAGCTGCCCTGGCTCAAGCTGGCTACCCCCGTGGTCTTGACGGCGGGATGGAGTACGAGTTCTTCTGCCCGGTCCGCGCGGGGGATATTCTGTCAGCCAAGTCGGTGCTCAAAGATATCGTTGAGCGAGAAGGGAAAACAGGCAGTATGGTTTTCCTAATCGTCGAGACAACTTACCACAATCAGAACGGTGCCCTGGTAGCCATAGCGCGCGCGACTTCAATTCATCGCTAACTTATCCATTTACTCTCAGGAGGAAACAAATGGCCAAGCAACTGTATTGGGAAGATGTTGAGGTAGATGATGAGGTGACTCCTTTGCCCAAGGTGGCTACCAGTCTAATGCTGGTCAAATGGGCGGGTGCCTCAGGGGACTTCAACCCACTTCACTATGACGATTCGTTTGCTAGTTCTCAAGGAGTAGGCAGCCGGATCGTCCACGGCGCACTAAAACGTCAGTGGCTTATTCAGTTGATGACTGACTGGATAGGTGAGCAGGGAACGTTAAAGAAATTCTCCTGCCGCTACCGGGCGATGGACTGGCCCCGGAAGATGACAACAACAGGTACACCAGGGGAAGGCGAGACCTGGTACTGCAAAGGGAAGGTCACCAAGAAGTATGTCGAGGATGCTGAGCACTACGCGGACTGCGAAATCTGGATTGAGAACGGCAAGGGTGAAGTGACAACCCCGGGTACGGCGACTGCTGCCCTGCCGAGTAGAGGGTAGTGCTCCATAGCCCTGACTATTTCTCGGAATCAGTGGTTGGCACCTAGCTTAGTCCCTGCCGGGAGTCTGTGCT
This sequence comes from Dehalococcoidia bacterium, assembly GCA_016783225.1. The sequence continues at coordinate 3,393 of JADHWZ010000091.1, forward strand.
TCTCGGCGGTGTCTCAAATGAAGCAAAAAGGAGTATGAAAAAATGGGCGATAGACTGAAGGGTAAAATAGCTGTCGTGACCGGCGCTGGTGGTGGCATTGGTCGGGGTGAAGCCATGGCTCTAGCATCGGAGGGTGCCAAGATAGTGGTTAATGACCTCGGAGGTGCTGTAGATGGCACTGAGGCATCCGTTTCGGCGGCTGACAAGGTGGTAGCCGAAATCAAGCAGATGGGTGGGGAAGCCGTAGCCAACTACGACTCGGTGACCACCCTGGCCGGCGGCGAGAACATCATCAAGACTGCCGTCGACACGTTTGGCAAACTTGACATACTGGTCAACAATGCCGGTATTCTCCGCGATAAGATGGTCTTCAATATGACCGAGGAGGAGTGGGATATGGTGCAGAAAGTGCATCTCTACGGCCACTTCTTCACTACCAAGTTCGCCTGTGTCCTTTTCCGCCAGCAGAGAAGCGGGCGCATCATAAACACCTCCTCCTCCGCCGGGTTAGGCAGTACTTTCGGGCAGGCGAATTATGGGGCTGCCAAAGAGGGTATCGTCGGCTTGACCAGGCAGGTGGCGAGAGATATGGGCAGGTACGGCGTGACCTGCAACGCGATCCGGCCGAATGCGGGCACAAGAATGACGTTGAGCGATGAGCTGAAAGCGGCCTGGAAGAAGGCGGGGAGGGAAGCTGCCATCGTGGCCATGGAGAAGAATGACCCCAACGACATCGCGCCGCTGGTAGTCTGGCTGGCCTCTGACGACTCTGCGAACGTAAATGGCCGCACTTTCTACGTTCAGACCGGGTTGGTAGCCCTCTACTCAGAACCGGTGCATGAAAAGGCACTGGTCAAGGTCGGTGGGTGGACAGTTGACGAGTTGTTTGACTTCATGCCCAGCACACTGGCGGCAGGTCTGGTAAACCCGGCACCGCCGAAGCAGGAGTAGAGACGTCGGCTAGCTGAATGGGACCACATCGCTGTGCCCGAGCCCCCAGACTAAGTGTGATACGACGCACAGTCCCCTTGGCCTGGGGGCTTTGATTTGGGTGACGATGTTGCCAAGGGAGCAGAAAAGGTCCTGATTCGAAGCTCGTGACGGGTCTTTTCCGAACTGCAGGGCCTCACGTGTAGGTGGGTGGCAAGGCTGCACGTCGTCCAGTCTGTCGATTGCTGTCTCCAGAGGGCCCTCTGGCCCTTCTTCGCCGTTGGTTCTCTCGTAACTCGAAGGACAGGTGCAAGCGCTCGACAGTCGGTGGGCAATATGCTACAATGACGCCACTGAATCAGACTAGGGAAGGAGCGACTAATCTCGCAAGGAGGTCAGCAAGTGGTCTGACGCCGAGAGGATGAGATATGACGCGGGGGTTGTCTGTTTCTTGGTTCTCCCTGCAGATGGACAATAGCTCAGTCAGGCCATCCACGCTGGGTCGCTAAGCTGATTCAGCAGTCGCTTTCCCTTCGGACTCGTTTCGAACCGCGCCGAGGTTGCCCCTTCTCCCGCTTCATCTCCTGCCTCTTTCGCTGACAGTCTACCCTGTGGATTTCGATACCCTGGGCGGCAAGAGGCTGGTGGGGGGTTGTTTGTGTCTCAGATGACGGAAGTGAAGATAACACGATGGTTATAAGCAATCGGGCCGACATCAAGATTGATCGGCGGCGGGTGTTCCGTCGCATCGGGTACAGTGCTGGTAGCAAGCCGTCGGCTCGTGTTTCATATTTGACGGATGAGCACATAGAGAAGGCTTACCAGCTTATCGAACCCTCATATTCATATATCATCAGGGATATTGAGAGAGTCCGGCGCTCCTGCGTTTTCGTCGAGGGTTCGATTATGTTTGAAAGTGTGGTCATCGCCCGGTTGCTGGAACAATGCCAAAAGGTCGCGGTGTTTGTGGCGACAATAGGGAATCGTCTGGAGAAAAGGGCACTCCGGTTGGCCGAGGATGGGCTCGTTCTGCAGTCGGCTGTGCTGGATGCGATAGGTTCGGTTGCTGCCGACAAGGTCGCCGAGGCTGTGCAAGACAGGATAAGGGAAATGGCTCGTGCGGACGGGCTTTGTACGAGCCGCCGTTTCAGCCCTGGCTATTGTGACTGGAGCATAAGGGAGCAGAAGAGGCTCTTCCGTGCCATGGATGGCGCTTCGATGGGGATTCGGTTGACCCGGGAATGTCTCATGATTCCCCGCAAGTCGATATCTGGCATTATCGGTATCGGTGCCTGCGGTAGCGACATGGAGAATTACAACCCCTGCAGGACATGTAGGAAACGCGATTGTCCGGGGAGGAGGTAGAATACCAGAACATGGTTCGAAAAGGATTGCCTGGAGGCAGTTTCAAGCCGCTGACCGAAGAGTCTGTGAGTAAGGTGCACCAGACTGCCATGCGGATAATCGAAGAAGTAGGCTTTGAGGTCAACTCTGGGATAGCGCTGGAGCTTTTCGCGCAGGCTGGTGCCCGGGTGGACCGGGAAAAGCGCCGGGTGTGCCTTCCTGGGGACAAGGTCATGGAACTTGTAGAGAAGGCACCGTCCGAAGTCAGGCTCTGCGGGCAGGACGACAAGAACGACATCATCCTGGGCGGGCAGCGCGTGTATGCAGGGACCGGTGGGACGGCGCTATATGTCTATGAGCCGCATACTGGCGAGAAGCGGCCAGCCACTATCGAGGACTTGGGGCGCATTGCCAAACTGGTTGACGGCTTGGACAACATCCACTTCTTTCTGCTGCCTACCTATCCCAATGAGATGCCCCTGGAGAAGGTGGATGCAAATCGCTTCTTCGCAGGGTTGGACAATACGACCAAGCATGTCATGGGAGGCGTTTATACTCCAGACGGCGTCAAGCAAGTGATACGTATGGCAGAAATCATCGCAGGCTCGGCGGAGGAGCTTCGCCGGCGTCCACTTATCTCTATGATAGCCTGTAGCATAAGCCCTCTCAAGATGGATGGGACTTACGGTGACCTGTTGGTGCCCATCGCCAAGAGGGGTATACCCGTTGCGTGTCCTGCCGAGCCGTTGTGTGGGGCTACATCGCCAGTGACCCTTGCGGGAAATCTGGCAATTCAGACGGTGGACTCCCTGATGGGTGTAATGCTTACCCAGATTATTAATCCAGGGGCCCCTGTCATCTTTGGCTCCGTGGCCACCAGTACCGACCTCACTGACTTGAAGTACCTTGCTGGCTCTGTCGAGATGGGATTGCTCAACGCGGCTGGCGCCCAAATGGCGCAGTTCTACAAGCTCCCCTTCTATGCCACTGGCGGCATGACGGATTCCAAGGTGCTGGATGCTCAGAGCGGTTATGAGTCTGCCATAACGAGTCTCCTCTGTGCCCTGGCCGGTGCGAATTTCATCCACGATGCTGCGGGGCTCATGGAGTTCGCGATGACAGTCTGTTGTGAGAAGTACGTCATAGATAATGAGATATTGGGGATGGTGATGAGGGCGGTTGAGGGTATAACAGTGAATGATGACACGCTGGCGTTTGACCTCATCAAGGAGGTGGGACCGGGAGGGAATTTCGTGGCTGCCAGGCACACCAGACGGTTCATGCGTAGCGAGCATTACCAGCCTTCCCTGAGTGACAGAGATAGCAGAGATGAGTGGGAAGCCAAGGGAGGGAAGGCTAGTTGGGAGAGAGCGGCGGAGAGAGTAGAGGATATCATAGCTAATCACAACTACAGCTTGCCCGCCGAAGTAAGACGACAAGTGCTCTCGGAGATACCGGAAATCGTGGGGTGAAATATGCTGATAATCGGTGAGAACATCAACGCATCAAACCAAGCTGTCGCAGCTGCCATCGCTGGCAGGGATAGGGAATTCGTGGAGCGACTGGCTAGAGCTCAGGCCGAAGCCGGGGCTGATTTTATCGACGTGAACGCGGGTGCTGGCAAGGGCGCACCCGAAGAGCAGACGGCAAGCATTGAGTGGCTTGTCGATGTGGTTCAGGCGACAACGGACAAACCGCTTGCCATTGACAGCGACTCGACAGCCATTATAGTGGCTGGGTTGCGGAAATACAGGGGCGAAAGCCTGATAATCAACTCTGTCACTGCCGAGCCCGAGAGATTGGCGTCCGTCGGTCCGCTGGCAGCGGAGCGCCAGGCGTGGCTGGTGGCACTGGCTATGGGAACTGAAGGGATACCGGACAACGTCGAGCAAAGGCTGGCCGCCTGCGACGTGATAATGGAGTACTTGAGCGGGTTGGGCATGACAGCGGATCAGGTGTTCTTTGACCCCTTGGTACTTCCTATTGCTGTGGATTCGAGCCAGGGATTGGTCACACTCAGGACGATAGAGCAGATTAAGTCGCGCTATCCCGGTGCCAGGACGGTGGTGGGACTGAGCAACATCTCCTATGGCTTGCCCAATAGAAAGCTGGTAAACCGGGCCTTCCTGTTGATGGCAGCCTACGCAGGCCTTGATGCCGCCATCCTTGATCCCCTCGACGCCAAGGCCATGAGCCTGGCGAAGGTGGGTGACATGCTTACGGGAAGAGATACCTTTTGCAAGGGATATATCAGGGCGCACAGGCAGGGCGTCATAGTGGATTAGCACAAATGCGGCCAACGAGGTTGGGAGATTCTTGAAGCGGGAGAATAAGCATGGCAGAGGACATACTGAAGCGAATTCGTGAGAACGTCATACAGGGCAGAGTGACCCAAGATGATGAAGGCCTCGAGGAAGGCATGGTGGGGCAGCCTGGAGTCAAGGAGCTCATCGAGGAAGCCCTCGCCCGGGGCATTGAGGCCCCGGAGATAATCAACAACGGGCTCACTGCGGGCATGAAGATCGTGGGCCAGAAGTTTGAGACCAAGGAATACTTCATTCCAGATATGCTGGCCTCGGCTGAAGCGGTGGGGGTAGCTATGGGGATGCTGGAGCCCCACCTGGCCAGGAGTGGCATCAAGCCCAAGGGCAAGGTAGTTGTGGCTACGGTGAGAGGAGACCTCCACGACATCGGTAAGAACATAGTGTCGATACTGCTCCGAGGTGCCGGATATGCGGTCAAAGATCTTGGAAATGACATCGATGCTCAGACCATTGTGAAGGCGGTGAGAGATGAGAAGCCTCAGTTTCTGGGGCTCTCAGCGCTGCTTATCAGCACGATGGCGCGTATGACGGAGACTATCCAGGCACTCACGGAGAGCGGACTCAGGGACCAGGTGAAGGTCATCGTTGGCGGGGCTCCTGTCTCAGAGGAATTCGCCAAAAGCATAGGGGCTGACGGTTACGGCGCAGATGGGTTCGATGCAGTACGCGTGGTGGA
>JADHWZ010000092.1 GCA_016783225.1 Dehalococcoidia bacterium
ATGATGGTATTACCCTTTCGCTGGTACTTGACGGTTTGAGGAAGATAGCCTTGATAATCGTTGATTTCCCAGTGCTGCATATCTTTGGAAAACGTTGCTAGTTTGCGATCTCCCTGCTGTTCAATTGTAGCTTTCCTTAGCCGGAACAAAAGGTCTTGCCAATCTCGTCGTCCGGGATCATACAACTCTTCTATAGGCTGAGCTGGGAAAAATGCGGGCAAGGGCCGCTGGGCATATTCATACAGTTGCTTCATAACTGTTCTTGCTAATCGGAGTTCATCATCACTCGGCAGTTCATTACTATCAAGATGGTTTATGTATAGATGTGAGAACCACTTGAATACAGAGTTATCCTGCGAGAACAGTTTGGCTAGTTTTTCTTTAGCGTCTTCGCTTGGAGCAAAGTGTACATCAAAATCTATTCGTTTTACTCGAGATTTAGCCCACTCCTTCAATCTCGGGCTATTGGAGGAAATCACTACCTGAGGTGAAACATACTGATCTCGCCACCAGCGTTCCCAGTACGATTTGAAGACTTCTTCAATACCCGGAGTCCGCGACGGGTCGACATCATCGAAGACTAAGGGAAAGGTGGATTCCGTAAGCATTGTGTTGGTAATTCTAGTTTTCGTGAAATCCTGCCTAGACAGGGGTTCTATGATGTTGCCGGTCATTAGCTTCAGCGCAAATCGTAAGAAAGTTGTCTTACCATTTTGAGAAGGACCATAGATGTATAGAAAGCGAGGCCCTCGCGTGTCTATTGTGCCAAATCTTGCTCGCTTAGCTTTCATATATTCGTTGGCGAAAGGCGTTGAGAAAATATACAAAAGAGCCTCAAACATGCTTGTCTTTGCAGATAGTGGGTTGGCCGATTCCCCCAAATCTACCGTGTTGAGATAGGCCTCTATCGACTCTAGCCCCTGGTCAACGGAGACCGAATCAAGGGGTGTCTCGGTGAGTATCTTTAACGGAGTGTCAAGCCCGAGTAGAAGCTCGCCGCGCTCCCGCGAGAGAATCAGTAGAGGGATACGATGTGTCTCATATACATACCGAATGAAAGCCGAGTTATTGACGTGTACCTTGTTCTGACCGGCGGCTATTGGTTTCATAGGTAATAGATGGCGTTCAATCTTCTTCTTGGCTAGTTCCGACTCTGGCAATTGTAGCACAGTAACTCGTTCTTCCTTCGAATCAGTGGCCTCAACCAGACTGGCAGCTATCTGATGAAAAATACCCCTTATTTCAAGATCTTGGTCCTCAGTAACAGCGCCTTTGAGCCAAACCTCAATCAGTTTCTTTCTGTCCGTATCTGTGCCTCGTTTAAGCAACTCTTTCAAGTCTTCCATGAACAGGGAACAGCCGTGAAGGTGGGATTGGTAATCTTGGTTGAGCCGGTCAAGGAGGGGATGTCCGGAAGGGATGTCTAAGTACCAGGCGTAGTTAATCTGCCTTCTCGCTTCCTGAGCAGTAACCGTGAGGTTGGCACTTGTCTGGATTACCCGCACAAGCTCGGGTCTCTCCAAGATATATAGTTTGGTATGTATTGTGCGGGTGGGAACAAAAATTCGTAGAACGCCTCGCTCTACATATTCTGCCAACCGGTCTGTGACCTCAACTCCTTTTTGCTCCAGGTCCTTTCTGTAAACCTCAGAAAGGTTTTCACCGACCACTATCTCTATTTCAGAATAGCCGCGTTGGTCAAAGAATTCTAAGAGAAGGTCCGGGGAAACGACATAGGAGATAGCCCGCATCTTGATGAAACCATCGAAAAGCTCCTCGAAGTCATTTCGTCGGGCAATTAGGCGCGTTTGCAATGGGGACAGCCCGGCAAAAAGGTCTGCCTGTAAGATACCCTTTTGTTGGAGGTGCTTGGAGCTGCGCGGCATCCTACTATCCCCTCCGCACTCATTTGTTATTCAATCGGCCATGCCGGAATCAGGTCGTCTATCTCTTCCATCAGGCGAATGGTCTCTTTCAATGCTACGATGACCTTCTGGTAGTGTGTCAGTTCATCATAAGTCAGCGTCCTGCCTTTTCGGTCTTTGAGCCATTTCTGGGCTACTTGATAGCCACCGATGTGAAAATCCCAGACCTTCTGCGGAACACTTTCAAAATACTGTGCCTTGTTGATGTAGACGCGCTGGTTATTTTCATCGTAGCTTACCTTACCCACGGTGTTAGAGCCGGCTACGGGATAGCCGGTAATAAGATTATTCAGCGTGGGTGATTCCATGAGGTGCAGGGCTACCAGCTCCGCGCCTTTTCCTGCTAGAGCTTTGAAAAGCTCTTTATCCGAGGTGAGCGGCAGGCGCGGGAAATCTATCTTGAGGAACTCGGCGTAGCGGGTGCGGTAGGTGGGTGAGTGAAAGACGGCATAGATATAGTTGAAGATATCCTCCGAACCAACAGTCTGCTCAAGGTCTCCCCTGCCATCTTCAATAAATTTCAGCCCCAGCTTTTCAGATATAACCTTGATGAACTCAGGGTTCAGATTGGGGCGGCGGTGACTACCATCAAACTGCATCTCGCCCTCAGCAGGGTAGAGGTATAGGGGAAAGATGTAAGAATTTCTATCATGGGAGATACACTTGTATTCGGCTATCCTATTGGTACAAAGTGCATGGTTAAAATCTAGGCTTGTAACTTGGCGGGTCGTAGTAAGTGCAAGGTTATCCCCAGCTAGCATATTGCGCATAACCTCAAAGCGAGCACGTTCAATCACAGCCTCGTGGTAGAAGATAGAACGGTAATCAAAAGGCCGATACAGACATCTAGTGAAGTCTTTTCCCCAAGTGTTATCTTGGCGAATAGCCTTGCGTGCTTTTGTAACACTCCACCCCTTGTTGTCCACTAGCGCGAAACGTTCCCGAACCTCCTTATCAGTGAGGGCAGTTTCCTGGAAGGCGGCAACTCGTTTCTTTAGGATTGTTTCATCGAAGTCTAGAACAAAATGGTCTCTAGATGTAACGACAGTTACACTATTAGCAGGGAAAATATCGGTTACTTTCCAGCCTTGCTCATATTCAGAGCGCAGGTCTTCGTCTCTGGGCACGAAGAAATAGAAAGGACTGTTAGGCACAAGCTCAGCCCAATCTGTGGCAGTAATGTCTGTTTCAAATAGGGTTTGATATTTACCTTCACGCAATCCCCATAATTCGGCATAATGGACTTTAGCTGCCTCATCTTTCTCTGTCTCCTTAACAAAGATGCCGATGGCTACTCCTTGCTGGATATCAAATACGTTATTATCCTTATCACCATCCGGGGCAACCTCTTTTTTCTTCACATTACCATGAAGATTAAGAATGTAAATATCGGTAAAGGTGTTCATCAGAGACTGGCGCATGCCGCGGAATGTAGGATTGTCTAAATACGCATGGTTGGTAATAAAGCCTAAGACACCCTGTCCAGTACATTCTATACGCCACTGCCCAAAGCGGATGAACTTCACATAGTCATCTTGGAGCATTTTGGGGTTCTTTTCTCCCAGTGGCTTGCCATCAACAATCTTGTATCCCTTTACTATCTCGTGCCCATCTTTATCAAAGACTCCATTTATGAGCTCCGTAATCCATTTACCCGTATTTGCTGGGATTCCCGAATACGGTGGATTACCCAGTACCACCATAATTGGCTTCTCTTTCTTGATTTCAGCTGCAGCATTGGCTTCATCCACGATATACTCATTAAAGCCAGCCAGTAGCTCAGATTTTTTGAATGCTTCTTCAAGAGTATTGGTCAGGTAAATACCCAGCCGCTCATCACTCTGGAACTTATAGCCTGTCTCCTGGAGTAAAAGCCCCAGTTTGAGATGAGCGACAGCATAAGGAGCCATGAGCAGCTCAAAGCCAAAGATGCGTGGCAGGAGCTTCTCTGCTACGTAGTTGTTCCACATACCCTGTTGCCCCTTGCCGATGTTAGCCTGGTAAATCTCGTTTATCACCATATAGAGAAACGTTGCCGTGCCCACCGCCGGGTCGAGGATAAGCGTTTTTTCATCCGCTAGCCCCTGCGGCTTGTTAAAGCGAGTTTTCAGCAGATGGTCAATAGAACGCACGATGTAGGAGACCACCGACTCCGGCGTGTAGTACACTCCGCGCATCTCCCGTATCTTCTCGTCGTATTCCTTCAGGAAGGTCTCATAAAAGTGCACCACCGGGTCTTCCTTGCCACTGTGCTTGCCGAAGTCCTTCAGGACCGCCTCCATATCCGCCTGAGCTAATACCTGTGCCAGGTCATCAACTAACCAAGCAATACGGTCATCGAGGTCGTAGCCGGCGATGTATTGAAACAGCTTTCTCAGGAAGGGGTTAGTCCTGGGCAGATTTTGAGCGGCATCGAGACGGGTAAATGCCGAACCATTCTTGGATGTGCAGCGAGCGGCAAAAAGGCCGTAGGCAATTGTCTGGGCATACATATCGGCAAAATACTCAGCCGATAAATCAGGAATGAGGTTATCACGGAAAGCAGCTAGCTGGGTGTGCAGACTGCCGCCTTCCGGCTCATTCTTAAAGGCGTTAATGGTGAGATTCCGGATGAGGTGTGCCTGCCGGGCCATACGTTGGGCAAGCTCCCTGGGTGTACCCACGCCCTCGGCTTTGTGGGACAGGAAATTATTGAAAAGCTCAGCAACAGCCTCTGTGCCCGCCTTGTCTCGCCTGATTTTGCCATCTTTAGCCGGATTTCCTAGGCGAGCCTTGAGACGGCACTCGCCATCCACATACCAGCGAAACTCAAGATAATCGGTAAGAATCAGGTTTGTGAGTGAATCACGGTAGCGTCTTAACTGTTCCGATTTCTCTGCTTCGTCCAGGCTTTTGCCGATGTCCTTGGCCTCGATATAGCCAACGGTGACCGAGCCTTTTCTGAGGATGAAATCAGGAGCGCCGCACTCAATATGTTTTGGCTCGTTGGTGGCAACGACACCTGCGGAAAAGTCTTCTATAAATGCCTTAAGCGCCGGGCGGTGGGTGTGTTCAGTAGCATCGCCAGCCGCCAGTGCCTTTTCAATATCGTGTATGTAGCTTTGAATGGATTTTAACTCATCGCTCATTTCCTGTCCTATTGACGGTAGGTTGTCTCGCTTCTGCGCGCCACTTGCAAAATCAATATTAAATTGTCGCTGTCACACACTTCATAGACTACACGGTAACTGCCCACCCTGATGCGGTAAGCCTTCTCTACGCCCTTTATCTTCCTGACTCCCTGAGGGCGAGGTTCTTTTGCTAGGCTCCTAACGGCGTCTCGTAATCGCTCAAAATCCTGCCTTCGTATTCGGCCTTTGAGTTTCTCTAATTCGCGGTCGGCAGCCGGTGAGACTTCGATTCTATACACGCTTTACCCCGGCAGCTCCTTCGCGGCGGTCTATTGATTCTTCTATCTCCCGTTCGGCTTCAGCCCAGGGGCGGCCACCCTTCTCTTTCCATTCAGTCCTGGCGGCTGAGATAGCAGGTAAAAGTTCGGCATCTTCACGACTTTCCAGCCATTCACTAACAGCATCAGCGATGATTTCGCTGGCCGGCATATGTCGTCTCGCTGCTTCAACCTTCAGATATGTGTAAAGGTCTTCGTTATGAAACACGACAGTCATCTTTCTACTCATATTACACCTCCAAGACATAGATACATACAGACGTATTAGTATTGTAACAATGACCGGACCGAATGTCAAGGTTCGAATTTAACAAAGTAGCGTTTCGTGTGATCAATAACAAAATGAGGTTATGAATGACCCTCTAGATTCGGCCTCCATTTCTGACACTACCTGAGAGATTGATAATGGGGGGCTAATTCGTTGTTGTCTGACAGCCTAGCCAAGAGTGACGCGGATATAGAAAACCTGAGAGTATTGCTCGTTACTTGCGAAAGAGTCTTTACCATACCAAGGAGAAATATCTGTTTTACTTACTCTCGTTCCTATTTGATACTCACCGGGACTGAGTCTAATCTCCTCCTTGGTATACTTAGTGATGCCTCCGACCGGTAGGATGATATACTCTATGGCGTTGGGGTGGGGTCTGAGATACACCACCTCGGTATCATGTCCCTTGAACAGCACGAGCAGTGTATACGGCGTGCCATTCCTTACTTCGATGACTGCTGTTCCCCCAGCGGCAATGGTTCCCTCGCTGGTTGCTGAAGGAAGGGTTCCGTGCTCCCCGCCAAGGATCAGCGCTATTCCAATATCCACCATCGATTGTTTTGTTTCTGTTATGTAATCGCTTTCGCTGTGGTAGTCCAGGATGGCCGCATACAGCCTTAAGGCGCTTTCACTCACACCCAGTTTAGCGGCATTATCGCAAAGGCACTTTGCTGGGATACCTGCGAGAATTTCTCCTTTCTCCCATGAAGCCCAAACAGTGTCTGGGTAGTCGCTCAGAATAGTGACATATTTCTCCACAGTCTCATCGTATTTCTCCTCTGCTTGAAGCTGCTGAGCCCAGAGGTAGTGGCACCGTGGTATCGCTTCTCTGGCCTCTTCCAACCTAGCGATCTGGTAGCTTTCAATGGCCTCCGGGTATCTTCCTTCGCTCTCAAGCATGTTACCATACTCGTAGGCGCACTGAGGTAATAGCTCGAACTTCACGTCATGCATCTGCGCTCCCACTGCCACTTCATCCGAGAGCTTGCTCATGAATTTCTGATAAATCTGGAAAGCTCTGCCCCACTGTTTCTCCTGTTCAAATTCAGATGCCCTGGTGAGGTAAACCTTGGCTAGCTTCCTCCTCACCGATTCAGCCATCCAGCTCTGTGGCCAGTACTCCAAAACAGCTTCATAGTTTTCTATTGCGGAATCAAGCTCTCCTTCCTCTTCCTCCTGTTGGGCAAGACTATAGTAGCAATCTAATATATCATCGCTTTGCTGGAGCCTGGAAGCGGTCTCACTATCTGGATACTCGTCGAGCACAAGGCCGTATTTATCCATGGCGTCCGCATAATTCCCCTCATCGAAGAGATAGTCTCCCCACCTCTCGAAGCACCACGGAATCTTTTCCCTGGCGTCGCTAGCGTAGTTGTATTTTGTCTGCGGGTACTGGGCAACGACCAGTTCATATTTTTCCACAGCAGACTGGTAATCGTGCTTCTCCCGCACGAGATACTGTGCCCACCTAATGTAAGTCAGCGGGATTTCGCCCTCCTCTGTTATGTCTCGAGCGACGTTTGTACCAGGATACTGCCCCACCATTATTTCCAGTTTTTCAATGGCGGGCCCATAGTTATTCTCCCTTATCAAATCGCGTGACCAAAAGTAGTAAGAAATTGCAATCATGTCCCTGGCGTGAGAGTTTTCCCAGCTGCCGGGGTACTGGTCGCAGATATTCTGGCAAGCTTCAATGGCAGCCGCGTAGTCCTCGGCCACAAGCAGTTCATTAGCCTGATCCAAGAGTACTCTGGATGGGGACACCGGCTGGGCGTGGCACCCTGCTGCCAGCATCACCACTGCAGTAAGTAAAGCCGCCAAAACCAGAAGCCTTTTCATTCCTATATCAACAACTCTAGAATTTGACAAGTGCCCATATAATAGTCTATGATATGCCTACTGTCAACTATCTAGTCTGGTAACACACGGTTATTGATGACAAGGTAACGAGTAGCAGTTGATATGGGAAATTCTAGTCTCAATATCTTCTATACACTCAATCCATAGGTGAATGTTACCAGATAAAGAAATACAGACTTTGGATTTTAGTCGGTACGCTAACTATATTGTCTCTGGCTATCGTCGTGATTGTACTTGGCACTTATGCTGCCCCCTCCGCTGAGGAGCTAGAAAGGGCTGGTTTAGCTCGCAACTACCCCAAGACAGTAAAGGGTGTCTGGGAGCCCGCTATACACCATGGCCACCAGCTGATACGAGACGAGCTCCCAGAGCTTAAAGAGTTGGGGGTAAACACCATTCACGTGCTTCTCTCTCATGAATTTGTAGATGACGAGCTCGAGCTCCGTTCAGTACCACCTTTGAGTGGCGAAAAAGCGGAGAGAGAATATATAGATAGGATAGTTAAGGCAAAGAAAGCCGGCTTCGCCGTCTCCTTAGTGCCTACCTACTTTCGCCATGTACCGGAGACAATCCCTAATCTGGAGGCTTTTGATGAATTTGTACTGGAGCAATCCAGGAAGTGGGCACAGATAGCTGAAGCGTATAAGGTGGAATATTTTTCGCCCATAGATGAATATGAGAAGCTGATGGCCGCTCAGGGGCTTCCCGGAGATGTTCTTGTGGAAAGGGTGAATAGCTGGAATCGAGATGAACGAAGTAAATTCTTGTGCTGAGGAGGTGTGCCATCATGCGAAAAGTAACAATGTGGACTGTGGGCATTTGCCTTCTATCTTTGATTGTGGTAGTTACTGGCTGCCAGTGTGGAGCAACCGCTCCGCCGCCGGCTCCTGAGCCGACCCTTACACCGTCTCCCACTCCAGCACCGACACCAACTCCTAGTCCATCTCCG
>JADHWZ010000093.1 GCA_016783225.1 Dehalococcoidia bacterium
GTTCTTTCTGGGCTACATCTCTGGCAAGGCTTTGGGTTTGTCTTTGCTCTGTTGTTAGATTAACGTCCATGTTCGTCCCCTCCTTCAACATTGATGTGTAATTCGTACCATATCACTGGCACCATGTCAACACAGGACTGCTTATGAAGAAGGCTAGCAGGTGACATGTCCCCTGCTCACGTCCACAAGCCCCTGCGTTGCTATTATTTGGGATTGACCGTTTCGTACTTCTTTTTCAGACTGAACAATCCGCCCTTTTGTTCGATGTCAAGGTTGTCGCCTTCGTTGGATTGAACCTCTAACTCAGCACAGTGGGGGTGAATTGCTCTTCGCCCACTTCTCGGCGCCCGGGCTTGTTTCCCTTCAGCCAGCAGATGATCCTATTCCGAAGGAGGCCCAGGCAGCAAACCGACCTGCTGCAGGAACGAGGCGAAATTCCAATAGTCGGTGTTTCGGCTGAGCTTGCCCTTGTGCAGCTCCATGATCGAAGCGCCCCGTGCCGAGAAGCTCTTGCCCGTGGCTGGTATTCCAGGAAGGTCGCCGGCCTGAGTGCCGCTCATGACCCACTCGCTGGCCCCCCAGTCACCAGCACCGAAAACAGACTTCGAGTCTAACTTGAAGTCTGGGAAGGCGGCGAAGGTAAAACTGATGAAGGCCTTCAGTTCTTCCTTGCCGCGGCTGACGTTTCCGGCAGCCACATCTTCGTAGATGCAGTCATCCGTGAAGAAGGAAAGAATCTTATCCACATCATGTGAATTCCACGCTGCAAGATAATCTTTCATTGTCCTTTCTATATCAGTCGCCATATTGATACCTCCTTTGCACTTCCCTCTTGTCTGGGCTTTGCGGCTCTGATATCGCCTAACAGACCTATAGCAAAATCAGAGTTTGCCTAATCCAGCACGGCTTGTCAAATTATTGCCTACCATGGAGTCGTCTGTCAAACAAACTGTAGGCATGCCGACGACCTATCAAAAATTGAATCACGAAAACCCCGAAGACCCCTATCGGAGTATTGAACGAAACGCTAAAAGGTGCAACGGGTAACAATTTGAGTAATTGTTAATAAAGCAACTAATTGTTGCTGGCGGGGTGCGCTTCTTTTATATCCGCATGGTAGCTTTGCAGAGACTTGACCTCTGATTTACCCTCGTGGTAGGCGGCGATGCCCTGGGCAGCAGCCATGGCGGCAGCCAACGTGGTGATATAAGGCACCCTGTACTTTATAGCTACCTTACGGATGTATGAGTCGTCGTACTTACTTAGTTTCTCCGCTGGGGTGTTGATGACCAGCTGAATTTGCTTGTTTTTGATGGCGTCGGTGATATTAGGTCGTCCCTCGTGCTCCTTCAGTATAGGCTCTGAGGGGATGCGCTGGCTCGTTAGAAAAGCATGTGTGCCTGCCGTAGCTCTGATCTTGAACCCAAGGTTGGCGAACTGCCTGGCTACCTCACTTACCGCTGGACGATCACGCTCTGAGACAGTAATGAGCACGGCGCCCTCAGTTGGGAGCGGCGTGACCGCCTCCTGCGCCTTCCAGAACGCCAGCCCAAAGGAGTTTGCGATGCCTAGTACTTCACCGGTGGACTTCATTTCTGGCCCGAGCAGCGGGTCAACTTCAGGGAACATATTAAAGGGGAAGACTGCTTCCTTCACGCCGAAGTGTGAGATGGGCTGCCTCTTCAGGTTGAGATCCTTGATTTTCTTGCCTAGCATGAGCTGGGTAGCCAAACCGGCCATTGGAATGGCGCAAACCTTGGATACGAGTGGAACGGTGCGTGAGGTACGCGGATTCGCTTCCAGTACGTAGACCACGTCCTTGCATATAGCGTATTGGATGTTCATGACGCCGACCACTTGGAGTTCGCTGGCGATGCGTCGCGTGTACTCCTCGATAGTGTCAACGTGTTTCTGGGGTATGCTCACTGGCGGGATGACACAAGCGGAGTCACCGGAATGGACACCAGCGTACTCTATATGTTCCATGATGGCGGGGATGAAAACGTCTTCTCCATCAGCCAAAGAATCAGCTTCGGCCTCGATAGCGTTCTCCAAGTAACGGTCAATAAGTATGGGACGGTCCGGCGTGACACCCACGGCAGCAGCCACGTACACCCTCAGTTCTTCCTCATCATAGGCTATCTCCATGCCCCGTCCACCGAGCACATATGACGGCCGCACTATAAGCGGGTAGCCAATGCGCCTCGCCGCGACCAAGGCCTCATCAAGACTACTGGCGATGCCCGATTCCGGCATGGGGATGCCGTACTTCTTCATCATTTGGCTGAACCGTCCCCGGTCAGAAGCAATATCTATGGAATTGACTGATGTGCCCAATATGGTAACACCTGCCTCTTCTAGCTCCGCCGCTATGTTAAGCGGGGTCTGACCGCCAAATTGAGCAATAACGCCGATTGGCCTCTCCTTCTGATAGATACTTACCACATCTTCCACGGCCAGAGGCTCGAAGTACAACTTGTCTGAGGTATCATAATCGGTGGAAACTGTCTCTGGATTGCAGTTGACCATGATAGTCTCGTAGCCCATGTCGCGAAGAGCAAAGGCAGCATGGACGCAGCAGTAATCAAACTCAATGCCCTGGCCAATACGGTTAGGGCCGCCGCCAAGTACCATCACCTTGGGCCGTTCGCTCACCGTAGTTCGGTCAGGTCCGTTGTAGGTAGAATAGTAATACCTCGCATCTTCCACACCACTCACCGGCACGTAGTCCCAGGCTTCGACCACCCCCAGCTTCGTACGCTGCTTGCGGATTTCCTTTTCCTTGACCCCGAGCAGCTTGGCTAGGTACTTGTCGGCAAAGCCATCTTTCTTCGCCTGAACGAGCAGCTTACCGGGCAGTCTGCTGCCTCTGTACTTGAGAATCTCTTCCTCAAGCTCGACGAGCTCTTTCATCTGCTGAATGAACCAGGGTTTAATGTAGGTCTTCCTATATAGCTCCTGCACGTCGGCACCCTTGCGAAGGGCCTCGTACATGATAAGCTGCCGCTCGCTGGTGGGGTAGCTAAGTATTTTCATCAGTTCGTCAAGCGACCTCTCATGGAAGTCCTTTGCGAAGCCAAGCCCATACCGCCCATTCTCCAGAGAGCGAATCGCCTTCTGAAAAGCTTCCTTGTAGGTCTTGCCGATGCTCATCACCTCGCCGACAGCACGCATCTGCGTCCCAAGCCGGTCCTCGGCATCTCGGAACTTTTCAAAGGCCCAGCGGGCGAACTTGACCACCACGTAGTCGCCGGACGGCGTGTACTTATCTAGAGTGCCTTCACGCCAGTATGGCATCTCTTCCAGGGTTAGGCCCGCCGCTAACTTAGCAGAAATGAGAGCGATAGGAAAGCCGGTGGCCTTGGAAGCCAGCGCCGAGGAACGTGATGTTCGAGGGTTGATTTCGATTATGACCACGCGGCCTGTCTTAGGGTCGTGAGCGAACTGGATGTTGGTACCTCCGATAACACCTATTCTCTCGACAACCTTGTAGGACAATGCCTGGAGACGCTCCTGCAGGGCTGGGTCGATGGTAAGCATGGGCGCGGTGCAGAAAGAATCGCCCGTGTGAACACCCATGGCGTCAACATTCTCAATAAAGCACACCGTTATCATCTGGTTCTTCGAGTCACGGATAATCTCCAATTCTAACTCTTCCCAGCCTTCGACAGACTCCTCGATTAACACTTGACCAATCATACTGGTAGCAATGCCCCGCCTGGCAATAAGGCGCAGTTCCTCGACATTATAGGCGAGCCCACCGCCTGTGCCACCCAGGGTATAGGCTGGACGAACGACCAGCGGATAACCCAGCTCTACCGCAATAGCCTCGGCCTCCTCTACACTGTAGGCGATTCTGCTCTTGGGCATCTCGATACCCAACTGTGCCATAGTCTGTTTGAAGGCGAGTCGGTCTTCACCCCGCTTGATAGCATTAGGCTCAACTCCGATGACTCTGATGCCGTACTTGTCAAACGCGCCACATTGCACCAGGCTAGCACTCAGGTTCAGGGCGGTCTGGCCGCCAAGGTTGGGGAGAATGGCGTCGGGTTGCTCTTTCTCAATAATCTTAATGATTGAGCCTAGGTTGAGCGGCTCTATGTAGGTGGCATCTGCCATTTTGGGGTCGGTCATGATTGTCGCCGGGTTTGAGTTGACCAGCACAATCTTGTAATCCAGCGACCGCAAGGCTTTGCACGCTTGGGTGCCTGAGTAGTCGAACTCGCAGGCTTGACCAATAACGATTGGTCCAGACCCGATAATCATGACCTTCTTTATGTCGTTATGTCGTGGCATTAATGATGACTCCTTCCCACTAGGTTTGATTGCCTGCTACGTGTGCTCCTCACGGACACAGTCGGCGTCGGCCTTGGTGGCTTCAGCTACCTCCTCTCCAAGACGACCGAAATCAGCAGAGAGAATAGACGGGGCAAGCTTGACCTGAGAATTACTTTACACCCTTAGCTCCGATTAGCTTCTTAGCATTAGTCAAAGCCCGCTCCACCTGCTTTGAAGCAGTACCCCCAACAATATCTCTAGCGGCAACAGATGATTCCACAGTAATGGAGTAGACATCCTGCTCAAATAATGGTGAGAAATTCTTATATTCGGCAAGACTAAGCTCGGTGAAGGGTTTATCCCTTTCCATAGCGTAGCTCACCAATTTAGCCACTATATCATGGGCAGTGCGGAAGGCTTCCCCCTTCTTGACCAGATAGTCAGCCAAGTCAGTAGCCAGGACATAATCTCGCTCCGCCGCCTGCCGGGTATTTTCCGGTTTAACCTTAAGGGTTTTGATCATTCCGGTAAATACCCCCAGACTGGATAGCAGGGTATCTACAGTATCAAACAAACCCCCTTTGTCCTCCTGCATATCCTTATTGTAGGAAAGGGGAAGAGCCTTCATCGTGGTCAGCAGAGCCATAAGTCTACCGTAGACCCTACCTGTCCTACCTCGAACCAGCTCGGCAACATCAGGGTTCTTCTTCTGGGGCATAATGCTTGAGCCAGTGGTGTAAGCCTCATCAAGCTCAATAAAGTTGAACTCAGCCGAAGACCACAAAATAACTTCCTCTGCCAGTCGGGAGAGATGCATCATGCACAGGCTAGCCGCCGCTTCATACTCCAGCACAAAATCCCTATCCGAGACAGCATCCATACTGTTCCGACTGAGCTGGCTAAAACCAAGCTCACGAGTTAAAAACTCACGGTCAACATTATAGGCTACGCCGGCCAGGGCGCCACTGCCCAATGGCATAACATCGGTGCGCATCAGACAGTCGCTAAATCGATCGAAATCGCGCCGGAGCATCTCAAAATAGGCGAGCAGATGATGAGACAGCAAAACCGGCTGTGCTGGCTGAAGGTGAGTATAGCCAAGAATAATTATACTCTTATTGGCTTCAGCCAGAGTGATTAGCGCTCGCTGAAATTCCCTCAGCTTGACTAGGGTATTTGAGATTGCCTCTTTGGCAAAAAGACGCAAGTCCAGAGCTATCTGGTCATTCCTAGAGCGAGCAGTGTGGAGCCTGCCTCCCACCTCCCCCACCTTCTCAATTAAGCGCGCTTCAATATTCATATGAATATCCTCAAGCTCCGATCTAAACTGAAATTTGTTCTGCTCTATCTCCTCCTTGATAGAAGTCAGCCCATTGATAATAGTCTCAGCCTCTTTGTCTGAGATTATACCCTGCTTTGCCAGCATCTTGGCGTGGGCGATACTGCCGGCAATGTCATAGGGATATAACCGCCAGTCAGAGGGGATAGAGGCTGTATATTCTATTACCGACTTATCTGCCGCCTTCTTAAAGCGACCGCGTATGTGACTCATTTACTACCTTTCTTTGGCGTAACGATGCTTAACAGCCCCTCAGTTTCGCAGGGCGGTTGCGCCTGAGCTTGGGTTTTGACCGACAGTCCCCAGATGTGAATAAAGCCGGGGGAGGCGCTCTGATCAAACTGGTCGCCCTTACCATAGGTAGCCAGACTATGGCCATATAGTGAGTTAGGTGATTTCCGCCCCACCACCTGGCAGCTCCCCTTGAACAATTTGACTCTCGCTACTCCACTAACATACCGCTGCGTGCTCTTAACATAGGCTGCCAAGTCCTGACGGAATAAGCTAAACCACAGACCGTTATAGATTAGGTCGGCATACTCTATAGCCACCTTCTGCTTGAAGCGAAGCTGGTCTTTGGATAGGGTCATCGCTTCTAAAGCCTGGTGCGCCTGTAATAAAACTGTAGCCGCTGGGGCTTCATAAATCTCCCTTGACTTTATCCCCACCAGCCTATTCTCCAAGTGGTCAATCCTACCTACTCCGTGCTCGCCAGCCAATTGGTTCAGTCGCCGGATTAGGCTGACGCCATCCATCTTCTGCCCGTCGAGAGCAACTGGTGTTCCCTTTTCGAATTGAATTTCAACATATTCTGGTGCCGCGGGGGCTTCCTCAAGTTTTTTGGTCCACTTAAATACCTCTTCAGGTGGCTCAACCCAAGGGTCCTGCAATTCCCCGCACTCTATACTTCTTCCCCAAAGATTCTCATCAATACTATAAATTCTGTTAGCCTCATCTATCCCAAATTCAATTCCTTCCTTTCTGGCGTATGATAGTTGCTCTTCTCTGGTCATTTTCCACTCTCTGGCAGGTGCTATTATTTTCAAGTCGGGCGCAAGTACATTTATTGACACATCGAATCTCACTTGATCGTTGCCTTTACCGGTACAGCCGTGGGCAACAGCAATTGCATTATCATCTTGGGCGATATCACTTAACAGTTTTGCGATTAGAGGACGACCAAGTGCAGTGGCTAGAGGATATTTCTGCTCATAGATAGCTCCTGCCTGGAGGGCGGGAAATACAAGCGAGGTTACGAAAACATCCCTTACATCGACTACAATAGACTTAACCGCACCACATTGTTTGGCTCTTTTTTGAACCAAATCCCGGTCTTTCACCTGCCCCATATTAGCTGTTAATGTTACGACCTCAAATCCGTACTTTTCCTTAATCCATTTTATGCAAATGGAAGTATCCAGACCTCCCGAATAACTCAAAATTACTTTATCACTTTTATCACTCATCTCAAGTCTCCTCTTTATTGTTTATGGGGTCCAAGAGACTTCTGTACCGTTGATTGCATCATTCACATCATTTCCAAAGGCGGCTTTCTTGTCCCTTAGCGTTTCACCGCCTCCAACATAAAAGAATAAAGCCCAGGATTTAGAAATTCCTGGGCTTGGTATGCTCTCACGCTAGTGTGGATGATATAGATTTGGTTCAGGTCACCTCCGAATTGGAGTCACGCCAAGCCCGCTGCATCCGCATGCAGCACCTGTTACGTCTAACACGTCTGATATTCCATTTAATCATGGGCATAGCGTAGTTCTCAATAGCTCCTTTCGAAAGGATACAATAATATATCATGTTTTGTCAACCGTTGTCGGGCTCTCTGTCAAATAGTGTGGGAATAGCTTCGAGATGGTACGAACCCCAGTAGCATTTTTCTCCAGTAAACTTCTATGTTTTTCAGACCATATGATATTTGCAGTTGCTTTATCAGGAAGAAACGCTGCTCAATTAGTTCTAAAGGACATGCGATGAGGCTTAGATCGCAGTAAAAGAGGACAGCGATCCTAGTGCAAGACAGTGTGACAAACGGTGCAATCCGCAAGGCCTTAATCTTCTAGCGAGCAGCAGCTAGCCGCAGGCAACAATAGTCAGTGTTGTTGCTCAATAGTCTCTATTCGCGGCCACTACACAAAGTAAGCAAGTGTGCAATTCACTCAGGACATCTATCTGTGCTTACCGTTTCTTACCTCACCCTTTTTAACGCCCGGTCAACAGCCACCAGATCAAACTTCTCCGGGTCATACCTTAGTCCAACCCATTCCAGCAGTTCATTATGACCTTCATACTTTGGGTCTACCAGCGCTTTCAGCAGATGCTCATATCCTGGAGGGCCGCCACAGTCTTCGGGCGGACAAGCCCTGGCTCCGGCAATGCAGGCGGGTTCCTCCTCACCTTCAGCTTCAACAGTGCCGAGTAGTTCGATGTCGTGCCGCCAGCCATCACCCATATCATAGTCGTATATGAAGGACTCGGTTCCACTGGAGAATATTTTATCCAGGGTCATCTTGCGAGAATCATTAACTTCGGAGTCCCACCGTTCGGGATTTTCTCCATACCGTTTCCATTCCACTTCGAATAAATGGAGGTGGTAATTCTTCCAGCCCATAGCCCGTTGTATGAATTTATGAAGCTTGAGCAGGCTGGTACGGGATGGTATGCGAAGGATACGGTAGATCGGGGGATTGATGTGCCGGAGGTGGACTTTGATTTGGTAGAGCATGATGTTAACCTCAATAATAATCCAGGTGAGGCTATTTTACAACAAATAATTACTATGGGAAAGAAAAACCTGATTGCACAAACCGCCCTTTTGT
>JADHWZ010000094.1 GCA_016783225.1 Dehalococcoidia bacterium
CTCACTTTAGCCATGTAGGCCCAGCTAGGGAAGAATAGCAAATGGCTGGTGCTGACAAGAACGAATGCCGCAGCCGGTAGCTACAATTGATTATCAAAAGTGTCGCCCTGGCGAATGTGATAACGGGCTCTGTGCTGCCGCAGTTGAGTGTCCAAACAAGGTGCTGAAGCAGGAAGCACCTTACGAGTTTCCATTTTCCTATCCGTCTCACTTCTGCAAGGGTTGCGCGAAATGCGTCCAGGCTTGCCCCTGCGGAGCAATACGAGTGGCGTGAGCTGAAAATTACGATGAGGCACGTGAATTTGCACCGGGCGACAAGGGTAGGCAGCAAACACTTGACAAGAGAAGCAATAAATACTAACCTAAGGGAGGTTCGCAAATTGACACTTTTCCGAACCAAGAAGGTCGCCAAAAAGGACAACCGAGCAAAGACATGAGTTTGTCGTCATTAATCGCCGACTTCCTGGAATATTTGGAAATTGAGAAAGGTCGCTCTCCTCTCACTATTCGTGAGTACGAACATTATTTGAAGCGTTTCGACGACTGGCGCAGTCAGAATTCTTCTGCTGTAGAACCTGAAGACATAGACTTGGAGCTTGTTAGGAAGTACAGGCTATACCTGGCCCATCTGCGCAATCGAAACGGCGCGCCACTGAAGCGCAACACTCAAACTTACCATATTATTGCCTTGAGGGCTTTCTTGCGCTATCTCCTCGTTCAGCGTGACATACCTACGCTGTCTCCGGACAAGCTAGAACTGGCGAAGCAAAGCTCCCGTTCCATAGCTTTCTTGAACCCAGAGCAATTAAAGAGGTTACTAAATAGCCCCAAGATATCAAATGAGATGGGATTAAGGGACAAGGCAATTTTGGAAACCCTGTTCAGCACTGGATTGAGGGTGTCAGAGTTGGTCAGCCTGAACCGTGACCAGATAAACCTGGACCGCAAGGAGTTTGGTGTCAGGGGCAAAGGAGATAAACTAAGGGTAGTATTCCTATCGGATAGCGCGGCGGAGTGGCTTGGGCGCTACTTGCGCGCGCGTCGGGACCACTTCAAGCC
The DNA here is from genome assembly GCA_016783225.1 of Dehalococcoidia bacterium. The sequence continues at coordinate 1,060 of JADHWZ010000094.1, forward strand.
ACTGTTCATTCGATATAGCGGTGCAGTTGATGCCGAAAGTGATGGTCAGAAAATGCGACTTACGGCAAGGTCCGTCGAGAAAATCGTTAGCAAATATGCCAAAAGATGTGGCTTACCGGTCGATGCAACCCCTCATACCCTACGACACTCCTTTGCCACAGATTTATTAATCGGCGGCGCTGACCTTCGCTCTGTTCAAGAAATGCTCGGGCACGAAAGCATCAGAACAACCCAGGTCTATACTCATGTTACCAACAGGCATCTGAAAGAGGTTCATAAGGCCTTTCATAGCAGAAACAGGTGAAAACAGCAAAGTCAACAGAGTCCCACCCTCCGACGCAACCCCATAATGCCCAGGAATACAGTGCACCTTATGTCAAGCACCCCAGCTATGCCCTAGTTTGCACATTGGCTTAACCTCACTATTTCACGTAAGACCGCTTCACTCCAAACCCTGACATCCAAACTCCGCTTTTCGGGCGCTGATTAAGGTTCCGCCTCGCATTTGACGCGTACCGCTTGGCATTTCTGTCTCAACACGTCAGCATCACCCTCCCCCAGCAACAGACAAAACAAAACAAATGTAAGGACAGGTCTTCAGAGCCTGTCTGAAAACCTCGATAATGCCGTGTTTTCGAAGCTAACTGGCTTTCCATCTCAAGATGGGGTCGTGTTTTTTCCACAGACTCTTCAGATTGGCAGAAGTCGACAGAGCAACACTGTTGTTTGTTGACTTGAGACGACGTGAAGTGAGCAGAAGCAGCTGGCCTATTATGTCAAGCACTCAGATTCCTCACTACACTCTCAATAACGTGAAGCCCAGCGGCTGAAACTGAGCAACGTGGAAGTTGAAGCGTAAGATGCAGAATTACAGGTCAATATCCAGAAACATGTTCACGAGCCTCGGTATGGGCAGCAAAAAGCGTTTCCATTTTTATAGAGATCTCGGGGCGGGTGTAATCGGTGGTTTTCTGCATCATTCTGAGGAAGGCATTTACCACCACAGGGTCGAACTGTTTCCCCTTCCCTCTCTCTAACTCGGCGGAGGCATCTTCAGGGCTCATTCCTTGCCGGTATGGACGGTCTGAGGTCATAGCATCATAGGCATCAGCCACAGCTAGAATTCTGGCGCCCTGCGGTAGGTTTTGTTTCTGGGCCGAATTGTCTGATAAGTTGCTGTAAGCATCAGCAACCGCCAGCACCATGGCTCCTTGCGGTATTTCCTCACCCGACAGCCCATCGGGATAACCAGTGCCGTCGTAACGCTCATGATGGTGTCTAACCATCTTCAAGATTTCTTCATGCTCCACAACGGGACTCAAGATGCGCTCCCCTATTTCGGCATGGGACATTATATGCCGATATTCCTCGTGGGTAAGCTTTCCCTGTTTGTTTAGAATCGATTCTCTGACTCCTATCTTACCGACATCGTGGAGTAGCCCGGCCAGCCTTATCTTCTCAACCTTGTCCTCAGACATGTCCAACTCCCGGGCAACAGCGACAGCCGTTTCCGTTACCCGCCTTGAATGACCACTGGTGTACTTGTCCTTGGCTTCGAGAGCATAAGCCAGAGAGGTGATGGAATTAAGAAACGACCTACGAATCATGTCAGTCTGTTCCTGCACCTTTTCTTCAAGATGTACCTGGTACTCCCTATTCTCCAGTATCAGCCTTCTCTTCTCCAGTGCTCCATCCACGCTAACCATGAGCATATTGAAGTTGACAGGCTTGACAATGTAGTCGTATGCTCCGCTCCTCATTGAACTGATGGCCGTTTCGACATCAGATATGGCAGTAATCATGATAGCTGCGGTGTCTGGGTATTTGGCCTGAATCTCTTTCAATACATCTGTACCCAACTTCCCCGGCATTCTAATATCTAACAAAGCCAGGTCGAATTGATGCGCTCTCAGTTTTCTTAATGCGCTGGTACCATCGGCAGCGACGGTACACTCATAGCCCGCCTCGAGCAACCTGCGAGAAACGACATCCCTTACCGAGAGATCGTCATCAGCAACAAGAATTCTTGCTTTCTCCCCGTCAGTTCTCATTACACACCTCCTAGAGTCCCTTGGACAAAGCCTATCACGTCTTCGGGACTAAAATGCTTGGCCAGGTAGGGTCTTCCCGTCGAAGCCAGGAAATTCTCAGTCGCCGGCGTTATCGTATCCCGGGTTATGAACACTACCCTTCCCGCTGAATCCGGCTACCTCTGTTTCATCATTCTGTACAGCTTCTTGCCGCTTGCCTGCCACAGGTTTCTACCTCCTCCAACTGACCAACTCGCCGGCGGATTTTCACCTGACCTACCTATTCTTCTTTCTCTCACCCCCGGGTGCTTTCAGTTCTGGCTCACAGCACCATTAACAGTAGCTACCCTGGGCCGCTAGGTATGTGCCACACGCTGAAAACCTTCTGTCAGTCTGTCCTTTGCCTTGGCGCCCGCGATGAAGCTATCCACAGACCTCTCTATGTCCAAACCGTTGATGGGCTTTTTCATGACCCCGACCGGACCGTGCTCCAGTGCCTGACCCATCAGGTCGCTCGCCGGGTAGCCGGTAATGATGACCACTGGCACTGAGCGGTCGATCCGTCTTATCTGCCGAAATGTCTCCGCCCCATTCATGCCTGGCATCTTGAGGTCAGCAAAAATCAGGTCAAAATTCCAGCTTCTCACCAGCTCCAATGCCTCGGCTCCATCCGCAGCAGTTATTACATGGTAGTTGTCGGCTTCCAAGGTTTCTCTGAACAGATGCCTGATTGTCTCCTCGTCGTCGATAACCAGGACACGTTTCTTCGATGTTAACTTCTGACGCAGCCATTCATCAATTTGGTCCTTATCGAATCTGAAGCGCCCACCTACCTTGATTGCTGGTATTTCCCCCTTCGCCACTTTGCGGAGCACAGTCTCCGACCTCAACCTGAGATACTCTGCTATTTCCCTGGTGGTAAGCAATTCACGCAATTTCGCCTCCCATAACTTCGTCCAAGACTAACGCACTCAGAGCCATCCAATATGATGGAAAAGGATGCTTTAATATAATGGACTAACAAAGATGCGTTGTCAATATACTAGACGACATAAATTGCGAATACTTGACAAAACATGACCAAATGCCTATGGCGGGTAGGACTAACCTCCCACTTAACCTCGACAACCTTATGTCAAACACGCCAACCGCGTTCGCCAATGCATCTCCACTAAACGGCGGCGGGCCCAGAGTTCGGGGTTTCATGGGACTTACCTGCCCGCACGTGGAATTCAGAAGCCAAATACAAAAATGGAAACTGGCGGGTGGAAATTCAAAAACTCCACGGACGAGTATTCTGACTCTGTGATTGCCGGGTCCTCTGTGCCTGTCAGGTCCCTGCCCTGACATCGAGCTTCCTGAATTTCCCAACTAGGGCAAGTATGCCCAAATTGTCACCCGCAGCTTACATTCAGTCGGGTCAATTCGGAGGACCTGCTAGCCACGATTAGTTCTATTCTGGCAAAATGCAAGATGCTATCACCCCAACTTGTGGCTCCCAACTTTCGCTTTTCCGCGCGACTCAGTCGAGGAAGGAGCAATGAGCAGCGGCGAACCCAGGTAACGCCTGCAAGCTGGAAGCCACCGAAGGAATGTTGTAGAATCAGGAGCGGGCAACTAGGAAAAAACGAAAGGGGGTGTTCCTGATGGGATACAAGACTATTGTGGTAGAAAAGAAAGATGGGATAGCCATCATAACACTGAACCGCCCTGACAAACTGAACGCGGTCAACGTCGAGATGAGGTTGGACTTCCTCAATGCGCTTGATGAGCTAGAAATTGACGATGAGGTCAGGGTAGTGATTGTTACCGGGGCTGGTCGGGCTTTCTGCGCCGGCGCTGACATCTCAACATTCGAAGTTGACGCCACCAAGATAAGAAGAAATTTCCTCAATCTGAAAAGGGAGCCACAGCGAATTCTGAGCTTTGAAAAGCCGATTATTGGCGCCATTAACGGCGTTGCTGCTGGTGAGGGTTCTCAGTGGTTGCTACAGTTCGACCTCATGGTAGCTTCAGACAAGGCAGCAATTTCCTGGCCTGCGACCAGCCTGGGTATGGCCTGTCCCTACGGTATCATTCGCCTTGCTTCGGAGGTCGGCAGATTTCGAGCCAAAGAAGCTCTGATGACCTCCAAGTTCCTAACTGCTGAAGAGGCTTGTCAATGGGGACTGGTAACCAAGGTCGTGTCCCATGACAAGCTCATGGATGCTGCCATAGAGCTGGCCAACAAAATCAAGGACATGCCTCCGATATCGATAAGGACTATCAAGGAGGCTGTCAATAGGGGCCTCGAGGGCTACGAGTATACTTACCAGGCGTCAGTAAACCAGCAGCTAACTGACGATTTCAAAGAGGGTGTTCAGGCATTTCTTGAGAAAAGACAGCCTCAATTCCAAGGCAAATGACCCCGCCATGAAACAACATGTTCGCGGTTCGCCCGCCACAAACAACCGGTGCAGGGCATGGCCACACTGCAACGAGATTACTTCCTCGCTGTCGCTGCTAGCGAAGAGAAGCGGGCTCATGGGGAATGCTGAAGTCTAGCTGAGTGACTATGGGATCGACTGGCCAAGGCCACAGTGCCAAAGGCAAACGCATATGAGAACACGGAGGCACAGGAAATGAATAAGGAGAGATTAGTAGTAATAGGTGGGGTGGCGGCAGGGATGAGTGCCGCCAGTCGGGCCAAGAGAAACAAGCCCGACATGGAAGTCATTGTCCTGGAGAAAGGAAGCTTTGTTTCCTATGGCTCCTGCGGTATACCCTATTTCATCTCAGACCTAGTCAAGGATGTACACGGGCTGGTTGTGCATGATGCTGCTTTCTTCAAGGAGAAGAGAGGAATCGACGTGCTAATAAAGCATCAAGCTACCAAGATGGACACTGAGGTAAAGCGCATCCTTGCCCGAGACCTTGAGCGGGGCCAAGACATAGAACTGAGCTATGACAAGCTGGCAATATGTACCGGAGCTTCCCCTTCTTATCCGAACTTGCCTGGCATTGACCTCAGAAACGTTTTCGTCATCAGAACGGCTGAGGATGGAGCGTTCCTGAAGAATTTCTTGAAGGAAGCGGCTCCCAGGAAAGCGACCATAATCGGCGCGGGGTTTATTGGCTTGGAGATGGCGGAGGCTTTCAAGACCAGGGGGCTTGAAGTGACGGTCATGAAAAGACCGGGAAGCATCTTGAAGATGCTCGATGATAACATGGTTCAGCTAGTTGAGGACGAGCTTCAGGCGAAGGATGTTGACCTGGTAAAAGATGCCGTTATCTACGGGCTGGAAGGCGACAAAGACGGTAAGGTAAGGGCTATAGCCCTGGGGCAAGGGACTCATGATACTGACCTTGTTCTCCTGGCAACAGGCTCCAACCCGAATTCAGACCTGGCAACACAGGCGGGCCTTAAGATTGCTGACAATAAGACCATCGTTGTCGATAACAGAATGCAGACGAGCAACCCTGATATCTTTGCCGCCGGCGATTGCGTGGGACAGAGACATATCGTCACCGGCAAAGATGTCTACATCCCACGGGGGACCACGGCCAACAAGCAGGGAAGGACCGCTGGTGAGAATGCCTCCGGCGGCCATGAAGTCTTCGAGGGCATTGTGGGAACGGCTGTTTCCAAGATATTTGACCTGACGGTAGCCCGTACTGGTTTGACTTCTGCCGAGGCGCTCGCCGAAGGCTATGATTTTGTCACCTCTACCGTCGCCCACCCTTCGCATGCTCACACCTACCCTAATCCCGAACCAAAAGACATCACCATCAAATTGATAGCCGAAAGGACAACAGGGAGATTGCTGGGTGCTCAGATGATAGGCGAGATAGGCGTGGCTAAACGCATAGATGTCTTCGCCACTGCCGTCTGCCAGGGCATGACCATCGGGGACATATCAAGCTTGGATTTGAGCTACTCTCCCCCCTTCGCACCCGTCTGGGACCCCATCTTGGTAGCTGCAAACGTGGCGTTGAAAAAACTCGAGGGCTAATGTTAACAGAGCGTCACACAACCTCGTTTTGGCAGTGCCAGGCTACGCAACGTGAGAACAGGTGAACTCTCTATGCTAGCGCTGGCTGGCATCTTTGTAGCCATAAGACTCAAACCTAACAGCCAGTCCTTCGATGGTATATTAGGCCTAGATGAAGGTTGGTGATGGCGCTACCGCCGCCGTGTCTGCCTTCAAATACCTCCGAGAGAGAGGGTAAACCTTTTCCTCTGACCAATTAACAGTCTATCGAAAGTGAGCCCCGGAGACTGAAGAAAACGAATCTGGGCTTGGCAGGCTTCGAATCTGCGACCAACCGGTTAATGGCTGCGTGATTTACCATCTTCTTGGCTTTCCTCCTCCTCCTCTTCCTCCTCCACTAAAGCCACCACCTCCACCACCTCTCCTGTTATCATATGACCCTCTACCTCCCCTTTCGGGACGTTCGGTCGCAGGATTGACACGAAGTTCCCGGTCTAGCAGAGTTTTCCCATTAAGGTTGGTAATCGCAGCTTGGCCCTCAGAAAGTTTTGGCATCTCGACGAAAGCAAATCCTCTTGGCGTGCCGCTATATTTGTCTTTTATAATATTTACAGAAGTCACTTCACCAAAAGCCGCAAATTCTTGCCGTAAATCCTCTTCAGTTACATCGAAAGATAAGTTGCCTACGTAGATATTCATTTGATCCCTCCTTTTCGTCCACAGATAACAGAACATAGGCCGGGTGTCCCGGCCTATGTATGCTTATGAGGGCAATCTAGCCTTGCCTACTCATTCTGATCTTGTTGTAGCAATCGCTACAATACACGGGTCTGTCTTCATGCGGCTCGAACGGCACCTCGGTGTCCTTACCACACTCGGCGCATTTCGCGGGAAACATCTGGCGTCTGGACCCATAGCTGCTGTTTCCATAACGCTCTGACTTCCTTGCCTGGCGGCAGTCAGGACAGCGCTTGGGCTCGTTAGTATAGCCCCTGGATTGGAAAAGCTCTTGCTCCTCAGCGCTGAAAGTGAAGGTAGCCCCGCAATCGGAACATTGGATCGACTTGTCATCAAAACCCACTATATGACCTCCTTTCGTATAGATTTGTGCTTATAGTTGAGGCCATCTAGCAGTTGCTAAATCTTATCTGATTTGACTATGCCTGTGATTACCTAAACTAAAGAACTGTCATATATTTTACCCTAAAGAGACACCGATGTCAAAAGCTTGTGAGCGTCCATAACATATTGGACTGAGGGGGGACTAAGAAGTTATCTATATAGTACCGGAGCGGAGGCAGTTTACCAACACCCCGGTGCGGTTTTTCGGTATTATACCAGATCAAGTATTCCATCAGTTCTCGGT
>JADHWZ010000095.1 GCA_016783225.1 Dehalococcoidia bacterium
CTTTGCAGGCCTGCTGGAAGACGCTGCTACTATCTTTCCCTTACCGCCAGAACTCAATGCCAATACCCTATCCCAGATGAAGCCAAAGCAAATCACCGAGAGCCTGGTCGACCACGCCGAGCGATTATACGAGCAGAAAGAGACAGAGGTCGGCTCTAGCGAGATGCGTCTGCTGGAGAGACTGGTAATGCTACGGACTATCGACAGCCTGTGGAAAGACCACCTCACCGAAGTGGACCACCTGCGTCAGCGGGCGGGCCTCCAGTCCGTGAGACAGGTCGACCCCCTGGTCGTCTATAAGAAAGAAGGCCACGCCCTGTTCGACAGTCTGCTGGCCAGCATCCAGCACGACGTCGCCCACACCATCTATAGAGTCAGCCTTACCAAGAGAGAAGCCCCCACCCAACAGCAACGCCAGAAAGCTGCCGTACCCGCCGGCAAGAAAGTCGGCCGCAACCAACCCTGCCCCTGCGGCTCTGGCAAGAAATACAAGCACTGCTGTGGCAGATAAAGCCCCCGATCAGGCTCTCCTTCAGATAGATGGCTGACCCTTGCGGGGCATGTCATTACCAGGCAAATGAGAGACATGTAGTGCCAGGCTTCAGCCTGGCTCAGGGCGGGTTCAAAATGCGGCACTACCCCAACTTGACAGACCACCAGGATTAGGATATAGTGTTGATGTAGACTACTACTACTTAGTGTGGAGAGGAAACATGGCTATAGAGGTTGACGACAAGCTTGTGGCTGTGAGAGAGGCAGCCGCAGAATGCGGGCGGAATATGGAGACTGTTCGCCGGTGGATATGGTCAGGGAAGCTGCCCGCCCAGAAACTTGGGAACCAGCTTTTCATCAAAAGGACTGACCTGCGGTCTTTCTATCGAAATCACAAAGTTGCCACACAGAAACCGTCCGACTGGACAAAGCTAATGAAAGAGGTAAAGACTCTCCGCGAAGAGATCCGAAGGAAGCATGGGAATTTTGATATTACCGAACTTATAGAGGAATCTCGCAAAGATTTGCTTTAGATGGAGGATAACGTTTGCATTGATGCCAGCCTGGCGCTTGCCTGGTTATTGCCAGCGGAGCGAAACAATACAATCGACGCATTGTTTTCAGAATGGAATAGAAAAGGAGTAAGGCTTCTTACCGCTTCACTGTTCCATGCCGAGGTGGCGTCAAGTATCAGGAAGCAAGTCTACTTCAAGAAGCTTCAACCTGAGCAGGGAGAGCACCTTTTCACTCTCTACCTGCGAATGCAAATTGAAAGTATTGGTGAACAGGAGATATACAACCGGGCCTGGGAATTGGCCAAAAGGTTCAATCTCCCAACAACCTATGACACGCAGTACCTGGCTGTTGCTGAGCTCAGAGACTGCGAACTCTGGACCACCGACAGCAGGTTTATCAACTCGCTCCACGGCAGGGTCCCTCGAATAAAATGGGCAGGCGAGTACAATCCAGAGAGAGAACTTCAATAATGGGCCATGCCCCTGCGGCTCAGGCAAGAAATACAAGCACTGCTGTGGGAGAAAAGTGATCAAAAAACAAGAAACAGACAAAAGAGACGGCAATGTGTGATACAACGATGTGGCTTGCTATTTATTCCACGTTATTAGCAATAAGTACTTTTGTGGCCGGGCACTTCTGGCAACTTCGCACCGTAAATTACCACCAGTGCATAAACTACCACATGAGTTTACTATCTTGTGAACGGCAAACCGACAAAATAGAAATTGCACTACTCCATCGCAAGCGCTTCGATACATATAAGGTAATGACAGAAAGATCACAGTGTGCAACCATGTACGCTGCATTGAGTGTAGTTTTATTCGCTATTGGGTGGCTGCTTGTTCTATTAGATTGGATGTCTTTCTGTCAACTAGTTGTCCTCGTATCCGTAGCTGCGTTCTTCCTACTCCTATCTCCGTTCTTCTTTTTAAAACCCCTGAACAAATGCTGTGACTGGTTGATAGTTTGCCCATGCATAGGCTGGGATTTAAAGGGAATTTGGAAGGACCTTGAAGAAGAAATCAAACTGTTTAAACATACACCATAAAAACAATGCTCCCGAACGGGCTACTAACATATCTCCCGCTAGCGTGGATATGCCAGAGACAAAGGCGCATCTACTATCTCTTCAAAAAGTCCAAGAAGGAAGGCACTATTATGGAAGCCCATTTAGGTGTACCCACTGTGATAAATGCCAAGAGCCAATGACGAAGGGGCAACCTGTTCTCGTTATGGCTAGATGATAACTTTAAGTTCTTCTTCGACCACGGGAACCCCGACTGGACGTGTATAAGGGAAAGGGTTGAAACCTTGATATTTGAGCATAAATAATGCTCAGCCGAACACAATTCGTGCACGGTCTGCAAGGTCTTATGTCAAGCCAATGAAAAACACTGCTATCGCCAAAGTATTTCAGGATATCGCCGACCTGCTGGAGCTCAAGGGGGAGAACCCGTTCAAAATCCGGGCCTATCAGCGGGCAGCCCGCACCATCAATCACCTGCCCAAAGAGATAGAGATTATGCTCGAGGAAGGCGAGGACCTGAAGAACATCCCCGGCGTGGGCGAGGCAATAGCCAAGAAGACTACTGAACTGGTAACCACCGGCAAGCTGGGCTACTACGAAGAGCTAAAAGCCAGGTTCCCAGAAGGCATAACCAGCCTGCTGGAAATCCCGGGCATCGGTCCCAAGATAGCAAAACGGCTCTCCAGCGAACTCGGCATAAGCTCTGTGGATGGGCTGGAGCAGGCTATCAAAGATGGTCAGGTAGCCGGGATGTTCCGCCTGGGCGATAAGACGGCCGACAACATGCTGCATCAGATTCAAGCGCTGCGCCGCAAAGACCAGCGCATCCCCATAGGCGAAGCCTTACCTGTAGTAGAAGAAATCCTGGATGCTCTCCGCCTTGTGCCCGGGGTGAGAAACCTGACCGCTGCCGGCAGCCTGCGCCGCTTTAGAGAGACGCTGGGTGATATCGACCTCATGGGCACGGCCGATAGCCCGGAAGAGGTTATCAATACCTTCGTTGTCCTGCCTCAAATAAGGGAGGTGCTGGCTCAAGGGTCCACCAAGGCCAGCGTCATTCTCCCAGGCGGGCTTCAGGCTGACTTAAGAATGGTGGAGCACGACTCCTTCGGCTCTCTCCTCCAGTATTTCACCGGCAGTAAGCAGCACAACATCGGCCTGAGGCTAAGAGGCCAGAAGCAGGGGCTGAGACTGAGCGAGTACGGCATCACCGACCTGGCTAAGGATAAGCTGGAGAAGTTCGCCTTTGAAGAAGACTTCTACGGCCGACTGGGGCTACAGTACATCCCACCGGAGCTACGAGAAGCCCAGCAGGAAATAGAAATGGCCGAGCAACAGGCTATCCCCAAACTTGTAGAGCTGTCAGACATAGAGGGAGACCTCCATGTTCACACCGACTGGAGCGATGGGCACGAGTCCATCCAGGCCATGGCACTGGTCGCTAAGGCCCTTGGATACAAGTATATTGCCATCACCGACCATTCAGGCGGACGGGGCATCGCCCACGGGCTTGATGCGGAGCGACTGCGAGAGCAAATTGAGGAAATCAAACAGCTCAATCAGCAGCTTAGCGGTATTCGTATTCTTTCCGGCACAGAGGTAGATATCCGGGCTGACGGCAGTCTGGACCTGCCTCAGGAGCTTCTGGCCGAACTGGACATCGTTGTCGCTGCCATCCACTCAGGCATGAATCAAAGCGAAGAGCAGATAACCCGACGCATTCTGGGAGCCATAGAAAACCCGAATGTCGATATCATTGCCCACCCGACCTGCCGCCTCTTGGGTGAGCGAGAGCCGGTAGCGGTTGACCTTGAAGCCGTCTTCACAGCCGCCGCCAGGCATAACAAGGCCCTGGAAATCAACGCCATGCCCAGCCGGCTTGACTTGAAGGATATCCACGCCTATCGGGCGCGGGAACTGGGAGTACAACTGACGCTGGGAACAGATGCCCACAGCAGCGTTCACTTAGACTTCATGCGCTTCGGGGTTAGTGTTGCCCGGCGCGGTTGGTGCCAGCCCCAGCATATACTCAATACCAGGCCGGTCGAAGAGGTGCTATCACTTTTGAGGAGCTAAACCATGATTATGACCACCCAATATGAAGAGGTTACCCAGATCAAAATGAACCGCTATCCGGAGTTTAACCCTGGCTACAGTGTCTCTGCTTACCTCGTTGACGGTCTCCTGATAGACAGTGGACAGGCTCATACCGCTCAGGAGCTGACCGATTTCCTGAAGGACAAAGAAATAAGAACAGTAGTCAACACCCACTATCACGAAGACCACATTTCGGCCAATGCACTGCTCAAAGACAGATACGGGGTTGAGCTTCTGGCTCACCCATTGGCTATAGACAGAATCAACCAACCGGCTACCCTCTATCCCTACCAGGAAGAGGTCTGGGGCTATCCTATCCCCAGCCAGGTGAAGGCAATCGGCGACAACGTTACCACCCCACATTTTCGCTTCGAGGTAATACATACTCCAGGTCACTCTGACGACCACATCTGCCTCTTTGAGAGAAGACAGGGCTGGCTTTTTACCGGCGACCTATTCGTCGGTACTCGTCCCAATGTGGCCCGACCTGAGGAGAACCAGTGGCAAATCATAGCCTCGCTCAAAAAGGTGAAGGCTTTGACGCCGCGGGCTCTCTTCCCAGCCGCGAGGGGAGGCAGAGTACTAACTGACCCAGTGCCTCTGCTAGAGGAGACCATCCATCACCTTGAGGACTTGGGTCAGAGAGTCATGGAGCTGAATCACAAGGGTTTGTCTCCAGACGATATCAGACAGCAGATTTTTGGCGATGAGGCCCCTATAGCCGAGTTTACTCAACAGCAGTTCTCATCGCTAAACCTGGTGAAGTCCTACCTCAAAGAGAGGCTAACCTGACGATGTCGTCAGAAGAGGCGCGAAGTACCTCAGCCAGCAAGGCTGAAGATGACGCCAGGGCGATTGAGCACCTCAAGCAGGCCATAGCCAGTGGCACGCACTGGTACCTGGCTCTGCTCGAGGCTATCAAGCTGTGGAGCAGTGCCGAGGAGGACTACAACGGCCGCCATTACCGTTACCTGATCGAGGGGGAGGCTTTCGACTGGCTGTTGCTGGCAGAGCGTCTGTGCCAGGAAATAGGCGACGGCATCCCGGAAAACGAGCGAGTCGACCTGCTCTTCTTCGACCGGCCGCCCTTGGAACTGAGCAAGGAGAGATTCAAGAAGCTAATCGGCCCGGCCAAGTATCGCGCATACCTCAACTATCTTTACGGTATTCTGGTGGAGGAGGCTTTGATTTCGGCTGTGGTCGAGGAGATTCGCAAAGAACGGAGGTCTTTAGGCTCGAACAAACACGCCGATGACCTTGATAAGGCCTACCGTCGTATCTATAGGGCGAGCCAGCAAGCCCTTCTGGATAGCTTCAGAAAGGAAAAGCACTATACAAAGCGCAAATCTGCGAGTCTGACCGAGCTCAAGGAATTCACCTACTGGCTATTCAAATACCGACTGCAAACCTGTGACAAGACCCGGGTGGCCAGCGATACCAAGAAAGCCCTGATGCAAATGCATCAGAACCTGGCGAAGAAGACAACTGTCAGTTGAGCTGAGCCAGCTCCTGCCTAAGCCTCGTCAACTTATCCTTGCAGGATTGAAGCTTGCCGCGCTCTTTCTCTACTACCGCCGTCGGCGCCCTGGACAGGAAAGCAGCGTCTTTCAATCTCTCTTCCAGCCGGGCGATTTCCCCCTGATTGGCGCTGATTTCTCTCTCCAAACGCTGGCTCTCAGCAGCCACGTCAACCATGCCTGCCCAGGGCAGGACAACCTCGGCTTCCTTCAACACCAAAACCAGGGCTTTCTCCCCCTTTGCCTCCCTTTGGTTCCGGCCTAAAACTGCCAGAGGCCGAGCCTTGGCCAGGATTTCTATCGCCACGGACTGCGTAGCTATGGCTGAGCAGAGATCATCTGCATAGATACGAGCTTCAATCCACCTGGTTGGGGGCACTTTGTGCTCAGCCCGAGCATTGCGAATGCAACGGATGATTTCTATGACTGAGTCCATCACCTGCCCAGCCTCAGGATCCGTCATCTTGTCATCGGCAACTGGATAAGGCGCAATCATGATGGAGGGCGAATCCTGGCTTCCTTCAGGCAAGCGCTGCTTCAAGCCTTGCCACAGCTCCTCGGTGATGAACGGCATGAAGGGGTGGAGAAGGCGGAGGGTGGTTTCCAGGACAACAGCCAGGACAGGCAAAGGCGAAGCGTCCGGCTGAGACAGACGGATTTTGGCCATCTCAATGTACCAGTCACAGAACTCCCCCCAGAAGAAGTCATGGATTTGCCGCTCAGCCTCCCCAAACTGGTAATCGCACATCAACCTGTCAACAGTCGTAGCAAGGCGACTGAGCCGACTCAGAATCCATCGGTCCTCTAACGCCTCTGGGTGCTCTGCCGTCAGCTTTGCCAGCGCCTGTCCTTCCATCGGCGTGGCCTCGAGGCTTCCAAAGACAAATCGGGCAGAATTCCACAGCTTGTTGGCAAAGTTGCGTCCAGCCTCCAGTCTATGCCGGCCGAGATTAACATCGTTCCCCGGAGAAGTCCCGGTAGTCACGGCAAAGCGGAGGGCGTCGGTACCATATTCATCTATGGCGCCGGTGGGACTCAGAACATTCCCCCGCATCTTGCTCATCTTATCGCCTCTTTCGTCCCGAACCAGCCCGTGCAGATAGACCGTGCGGAACGGGATGTCACCCGCGTCTTCCAAGCCCATCATGATCATCCTGGCAACCCAGAAGAACAATATGTCATAGCCCGTTTCCATAACCGAGGTTGGGTAGAAATACTTCAGGTCATCCGTATCCTCGGGCCAGCCTAAAGTCGAGTGCGGCCACAATGCCGAGCTAAACCAGGTATCGAGCACGTCAGGGTCTTGAACGATGTCATTCGAGCCGCAGTGGCTGCAGGCTAAAGGCTGATCAGTAGACACCGTCAGCTCGTCACACTTGCTGCAATACCAGACTGGAATTCGATGGCCCCACCACAACTGGCGGCTGATGCACCAATCGCGGATATTCTCCATCCAGTTAACATACACCTTGGTAAACCGCTCTGGGATTATGGTGATACGGCCTTCGTCAACAGCCTTGATTGCCGCCGCAGCTAGTGGCGCCACTCTAACAAACCACTGTTGGCTGGCCTCGGGCTCAATCATCGTCTGGCAACGGTCACAGTGCCCCACGGAGTGAGAATGCGGCTCGATCTTCTCCAGCAGGCCAGCTTTCTCGAAGTCAGCTATTACCTTCTCCCGACAGGCGAAGCGGTCAAGCCCGGCATAGGGACCAGCCTCTTGGTTCATGGTGGCGTCCGGGTTCAGTATATTCACCAGCGCCAGGCCCTGTCGTTCCGATATTTCGAAGTCCACCGGGTCATGCGCTGGAGTAATCTTAACCGCACCAGTGCCAAATGTGAGGTCAACAGCGCTGTCGGTGATGACAGGAATCACCCTTCCAATGACTGGAAGGATAACCTTCTTGCCTGTCAAGCCCCTGAAGCGCCCATCCTCAGGATTCACCGCCACGGCTGTGTCCCCGAGGTAGGTCTCCGGCCGAGTGGTAGCTACGGTAACAAATCCATCGCCATCGGCCAGTGGGTACCGAAGATAATAGAGATTGCCTGTTACATCCTTGTGCTGGACCTCCAAGTCCGAAAGGGCAGTCTGACAGCGAGGGCACCAGTTGATAATGCGTTCTCCACGATAAATCAGTCCCTTGTCGTACAGGCGAACGAAAGCAGTGCGTACCGCCAGAGCTGGTCCATCGTCCAGAGTGAAGCGCTCCCGAGTCCAGTCGCAGGAAGCTCCCAACCTCTGGTGCTGATAGGTAATTGACTGCCGGGACTGGTTTACCCACTCCCACACGCGGTCAATGAACTTCTCTCTGCCCAACACATGTCGGTCCGCTCCTTCTTTGGCCAGCTTCTGCTCCACCACCACTTGAGTGGCAATGCCAGCATGGTCGACTCCAGGCAACCACAGGGTAGGCTCGCCCTTCATCCGATGCCACCTGGTCATGACGTCCTCCACCGTTGCCGTCAGAGCATGTCCCAAATGAAGCTCGCCGGTCACATTAGGCGGCGGCATAATAATGACGAAAGGTTTCTTGTTATGGTCTATCTTGGGGGTGAAATAGCCCTGCTCCATCCAGAAGCGATACCACTTCTGCTCAACTTCACCCGGCTCGTAAGCCTTTGGAATTTCAGGCATAAGTCATACTTCCCCCATGTTCTAACTTGGATGAACGGCTATTAGATAAGTCATTCTCTGTCATTCTGAGCCCTACGGGCGAAGAATCTCTATCCTTCTTCAGACTCTTCGCTCCGCTCAGAGTGACAATTCACTA
>JADHWZ010000096.1 GCA_016783225.1 Dehalococcoidia bacterium
CTTTAGTCCTAGGACTAATTTCACACTTAAACTCCAGCGGTTAGTAGCCAATATCAGTGACTTCGAGTCCATCGTCACCGATTCCGAGCAAGAAGCCCTTATTCTGGAATGCAGTCTCATAAAGAAGTACCACCCCCATTACAATGTCCGCTTGAAGGATGACAAGAGCTTCCCATACATTAAGATAGACTTATACGACGACTGGCCCGGTGTCCGCACTACCCGCCGCTTCCGCAAAGATGGAGGAAGGTACTTTGGGCCTTTTGCCAGCGGTGGTTCGGTGCATAAAACGCTGAGGTTGATGAGGAAAATCCTGCCCCTTCGTTCATGCACCAAGACGATTACTGGGAAAGATTCGCAACCGTGCCTTGAATATCATATGCACCGCTGCTTGGGACCTTGCATCGGTGCTGTCACCAAGGGGGACTACAACGATGTAGTGCGGCAGGTTATTCTGTTTCTCGAAGGCAAACAAGAGCTAGTACTTCGCAAGCTCAGGCACAAGATGAAAAAGGCCTCGCAGCAACTACAATTTGAACAAGCCGCTGTGCTGCGCGACCAAATTCAAGCCATAGAAAACGTAATTGAAGGGCACCGGATTGCTGTCACAGTAAGAGGCGAGCAAGATGTGATTGCCCTGGCGCAGACTAAAGACCTGGCTTATGTCGAGGTTTTCTTCATCCGCAACAACAAGCTCATCGGGCGCGACTGTGCTCTGCTAGACGGCATTCGAGACGAACAGCCGAGTCAAATAGTGACCAGCTTCGTCAAGCAATACTACGCCTCAGCCTCATCGATGCCGCCCCTGGTCCTACTCCAGTATCCGGTTGACGAGCCAAGCGTTATTGCCGGTTGGCTAGGTAATCAAAGAGGAGCGCCAGTCAGACTACATGTGCCGCGCCGAGGGGCCAAGAAGTTGCTTGTTGATATGGTCTCTGAAAACGCCCGCCACGGACTAGAGTTGCACCGGATCAAGCGGTCGGTAATCGCCGACCCTGCCATTGCACTAGAGGAGCTACGAGATAGACTTCGCCTGCCTCGAACACCGCTGAGAATAGAGGGCTACGACATTTCGGATATTCGAGGCTATTTGGCTGTAGGTAGTATGACTGTGTTTGATAACGGGATGCCCCAGCCATCGCACTACCGGCGCTTCAGAATCAAAACGGTTGACGGTATCGACGACTACGCGATGATACGGGAAATACTGAGACGGCGTTTCCGAAGAGATGCAGGTGCAGGGGACAAGTGGGCTATCATCCCTGACCTCGTTCTCATCGATGGTGGCAAAGGTCATCTTAGTAGTGCTCTGGAAGTAATGAGCGAATTGGGACTCGACTCTATTCCGGCTGCCAGCCTGGCTAAAGAAAAAGAAGAGGTGTTCATTCCAGGTAGTCCTCGACCAGTTGATATTCCTGAAACCTCCGCAGCCCTGCACCTGCTTCAAAGGATTAGAGACGAAGCCCATCGTTTTGCCCTGGGCTACCATCAAACGCTACGCCGTAAGCACGGCATAGCTTCAGCCCTCGATGGCATACCTGGCATTGGCCCGAAGCGAAAAAAGGTCCTGATAAGAAAGTTCGGTTCAGTGCAGGGCATCAAAGAGGCATCAACAGACCAGCTAGCGGCAGTAGAAGGAATGACCGCCAAGTTAGCGGCCAAGGTGAAGGAATATCTGTAATTACTCCTTGGGCCAGCCGAATTCTTGACACCTGTAGTATAATCACGGCAAAAGGAGGTGGCCTATGTTAACTGCATCAAAATGGCTTCTCATAGTAGCTGGAGTGTTGCTAGTGGCGGACTCCATATTTAGGTTCGCTGGCATACCCAACCCCTTGGGCTACCCTTGCCCCATTACTCTGCTCCTGCTCGGTGTGGGGCTTCTTCTCTTCGGAATTGGCAGCCAGGCTTTCAAGAAGCAATAACGTATCTCAGTTCAGTAGGGACAGCCCCCAAGAGCTTGTCCTGAGCCCTTCGCTATGGCTCAGGGTAAACTCCGCAAAGGATCTATCCCCTTCCTCCTCCGATGGGCACCATCTTCTCCCTCTCCCTTGATGGGAGAGGGTTCGGGTGAGGGTGAAAAAGCATGTGAGATTGCTTCCCTTCGGTCGCAATGACGAGGGGGCATTTAAGGACCTGTCACTACATTTCTACTCTACTGCGATTAGCCTATTAGCATTTGGCTTAGCGTTTTAGCATTCTTCACCGCATAGGCCTCAGCGTCGTTATTGAAGTAGACATAGATTGCCTTCATGTTTTGTCCCAGCCCAGCAATCCGCTTTGCCCAACCAGAGAGTTCTTCGTCGTTGTAGCAACTCGCGTACAAGCCGGTACTGCCGTGGAAACGGATATAGGCGAAATCAGCCGTAGCCACTACAGGACAGGTGAAATCAGGCATATCGAAGACACACAAACCAACATTATGTCGCCTTAGAATCTCGAACACCCTATCGTCAAGCCATGACTCATGGCGAAATTCAAGCACGTGCCGATACTGCTGAGGTAGGATGGTCAAGAAAGCTTCTAGAGTTTCATCATTACGTCTCATATTGGACGGCAATTGATACAAAAGCGGACCCAGCTTGTTCTGTAGGTGATCGGCTCGTGCCAGGAAGTTCTGCAGGGGCTCTTCCGCGTTCTTTAGCCTCCTTATGTGAGTAATGAAGCGACTCACTTTGACAGCAAACACAAAACCGTTGGGTGAAGACTCCCTCCAGTTAGCAAAGGCTTTGTCCGACGGCAACCGGTAGAAGCTATTATTGAGCTCCACGGTATTGAAATGCTCGGCATAGAATTCAATCCACTTCGCTTTGGTCAGCTTATCAGGATAAAAGAGCCTTTTCCAGTGGTCATAGTGCCAACCACTCGTTCCGATATAATACCAGGGCATCGCTCCTCCAAATTAGACTTGGCCACCACCCTCAGCTATAATTGGCTACCAATGGAAGAGATAGGTAGTCAATCAAGACTTCCGGTGACCACTTCCCCGCGGTTTGTTAATCAGGGCTTTGTCTGGATAAGCAATCGCCGCACTCTTCTCAAAACGAGAAGATTGTCGGGGATTTCTTCTTTCCTGCTGTTGCCTGTTTTCCTGCTGGAGTTCCTATTCCTGGCTCTAATCATCGGGCTGCTACTGCTCTTCTTTGCACTTTATGTCATCTTCCATCTGGCGAGTTCCCTACCCAAATTGAAAAAGAGGAACTCGAGCTATCATAGGTAAGAGAAGCAACACCCTTTTCCCTGCCACTTCGGCACCCCCAACCTCACAGGGCTTCCAAGCGTGCCAGATCAAACCTCATGCCGTCGCGTGCAGCGACAACTGAAATGCCTGTATCCTCGCTTAGCTGTTTGGCTAATTCCCACGGTTTAGCCCGCCATATTGACATACCGAAATGAGTAAGGATGGCGGCTCTCGGTCTCACCTCTTCAATTATCCGCCTGGCTTCAGGAAGGCACAAGTGGTCAACCGGTCCCTTGGGCTCCAGCAGAACCACATTTATCACTAGCACCTCAGCTCGATAGTAGCTGGGCAGCCTGGGGAAATACTGAGTATCAATAATCCAGGAAAACGTGCGCCGGGGTGTTCTGAAAATGAAGCCATAGGTTTCCACTCGGTGATGGTGTTTGACCGGAGTTTCAAAGGAAACGTGATCGACAGAATAGGATTTGCCTTCAGATAGAACTTCTATCGCTTGTGGATAGCTTCGCAGGTAAGATAAGATGACTGCGTCTTCGTTCAAGGCATCGGATGGTGCGAAGACTATACCCCGCCGTTTCCATCCACCCTCAGTCATAGCTTCAATCATGATATTAATGTCGCCGGAGTGGTCAAGATGTTTATGAGACAGGATAATGGCCTTCAGCTTGGAGGGGTCAAGCTTTCTCTTGGTAGCCTGGACCAGAGAGCCAGGGCCGGGGTCGAGGAGTATTTCAGTACCTCCTAGATTGAGCCAGGCACCACCTGAAGCCAGGAACTGCTTCGTTACCACAAAGCGAGCCCCAGCAGTACCAAGGAACGTTATTGTATCCGACAACTCATCCATAGCCACAATTATATCAAGAAAGCTCGCTTCTCCACCTGTGTTTTTGTTAGAATTGGCTGAATCTTGCAGGTAGCGGATGAGAAGGAACATGGCAGAATTACAGGAGGAGATCGCCCAACTCCTCAAGAAATACCAAGCCGAGACAGGCAAACTGCTGACCATAGGCACAGTTGAATCAGCCACGGGTGGCAGAATAGGCGACAAGATAACCAATATTCCCGGGAGTTCTGACTACTTCAAAGGCTCAATAGTCGCCTACAGTAATGAAGTCAAAACACGCACCGCTGGGGTAAGAGAGGAAACCATCAACAATCATGGTGCAGTCAGCTTCGAGACAGCGATAGAGATGGCTGAAGGCGGTAGAAAACTGCTCAAAGTAGACATCTGCGTATCCGACACTGGGATCGCCGGCCCTACCGGTGGTACACAGGGGAAACCCATAGGGCTGTTTTACTTTGGTCTATCCGCGGAAGATACCAGCCTTAGTCGGGAGCATCGCCTCCGAGGCAATCGAGAGAAGAACAAGCAGAAGGCGACCGAAATGGCGCTAACCCTGCTTAAAGAGTATTTGACAACACGCCTAGACAAATCAACAGACAGCACTTTGGAAGAAAAACACGTCGTCACTTGCTTCCTCGAGCATGGCCAGAGAATATTGATCTTAAGGCGCAGTCACAAGGTTGGCACCTATCGGAGAAGCTGGGCCGGCGTCAGCGGCTATATAGACAAAGACGATACAGAACAAGCCTTTACTGAAATAAGCGAGGAAACGGAGATATACAGGAACGATTTGAAGCTGATAAAGAAAGGCGAACCTTTGGAAGTCATTGACAGAAGCCTGAACCGAAAATGGATTGTCCACCCTTTTCTTTTCCACGTGAGAGCTCCAGAGAAAATCAGGATTGACTGGGAGCATACAGAGGCGAAGTGGATTGAGCCCAAGGAACTCGCCGACTATCAGACTGTCCCTGGATTGGACGAAGCCCTGAGACGGGTGCTTGACTGAGATGGCGGTTATGCTTTGTACCATTACCCGCGCGGGAGTTGGCTGTGCTGGCTAAGGTAACGAGCTGCGCCGTGGTCGGGCTGGAGGGTGCTATCGTTGAAGTGGAGGTTGACATCTCACCAGGCCTTCCCACCTTAACCATTGTCGGGCTACCCGATACTGCCGTTCAAGAGGCCAAAGAGCGAGTCCGGGCCGCCATTCGCAATTCCGGCTGCACCTTCCCGATGAAACGCATTACGGTGAATCTGGCCCCCGCCGACCTCAAGAAGGCTGGCCCTGCCTATGACATGCCCATCGCTATCGGCATTCTGCTTAGCTCACAGCAGGTATTTGCCGATGTCTCAAAGACGCTTTTCCTAGGTGAGCTTTCCTTAGATGGCAGCCTGCGCCATACCCGTGGCATCTTACCCATGGTAGCTCTAGCCCACGAAAAAGGTTTCTCAGAAGTCTTCGTTCCAGCCGATGATGCCAACGAGGCCTCCTTGATAGATGGCAGCCAGGTCATTCCCGCCATCTCACTTGCCCAATTAGTCAGCCATCTCCGGGGCGAGATATCAATCCCTCAGCATCAGCCAGACAGGGACTGGAGGGATACCATTCCTGATTCCCCCCAGACCGACTTAGCAAACATAAAAGGACAGGAACACGCCAAACGTGCTCTGGAAGTAGCCGCTACTGGCGGACACAATATTCTCATGTCTGGTCCACCGGGAAGCGGCAAGACCATGCTGGCTCGCTCCCTACCCGGTATCATGCCACCGATGAGCCTGGCCGAGGCCCTGGAAACGACCAAAATCTATAGCGTTAGCGGACTTCTTTCCCACGACTCTCCCCTCGTAAGCCAGCGTCCCTTTCGATCACCTCATTACACCATCTCTCATGCTGGACTGGTCGGCGGCGGACATTGGCCCCGGCCCGGCGAAATAAGCCTCAGCCATCGCGGCGTGCTTTTTCTGGATGAGTTCCCTGAATTCACCCACATGGCTCTCGAATCATTGCGTCAACCAGTGGAGGATAGGCTTGTTACCATCAGCCGTGCTCAAGGCAGTGTCACCTTCCCGGCGAATTTTATGCTCGTAGCAGCCATGAACCCATGCCCCTGCGGCTATTATGGTGACACGCTCAAAGAATGCAAATGCTCCGCCAGCGAAATCTCACGCTACCAGAAGCGAATCAGCGGGCCACTCCTCGATCGCATAGATGTTTTCATCGAAGTGCCCCGCGTTGAATACGAGAAGCTTACCGATGATACACTGGGTGAGGTCTCGGAGAGGGTTCGGGCTAGAATTGAAGCCGCCAGGCAAATTCAGCAAGAGCGCTTCCAGGGAACAAAGCTTATTTGCAACACCGAGATGACGCCTGTAGAAGTCAAGGAGTTCTGCCAGATGGAGACCCCTGCCCAGAGCTTACTACGGACCGCCATGAAGCAACTCCATCTCACTGCCCGTGCCTTTCACCGCGTCCTCAAGCTGGCTCGAACCATCGCCGACCTGGACGGAGCCGATATCATCAAGGCAAACCATCTCGCCGAAGCGCTGCAATACCGCCAGAGGAGCGGGGGTTAGTGGGCCCGTTCGACCAGGTTCTTGTTTTTTAGGTGCCACCCGCCCACGGGTGGCCCTACTTTACTCCTCCAGCAGTGGCCATCAGGGGCCAAGGCCGGAAGAGCTATCAGCGCGTAATATGCAGCCCCCTCCCTTTTCTTCATTTTTGTCGTTCAATCCCGACCATCTGTGCATTGCCACGATACACCAAGCCAAAGCAGACCAGAATACCCTCTACCATGCTTTCTGTGAAGACCAAGGATAAGGGGTACCCGCCTAGATTGTTGAGGTTACAAAAAGCTTTGGATTGAGGGTAGCCTAAAGTTCTATGAGCCACCGCCGGCTCTGCAGGTCTATCGACCTGTCCATGCCTCACCCTCAAGGCCAAGCTCCCGGCACGCAATCACTCCAAGTGCTTCAGTGCCCACGACACTGCCCGTCTAACACTATCGTCTTCATCAGTTTCCAATATCATTTTCAATGAATCCATGGCTGCGGTGTCCCCTATCTTCCCAAGTGCCATCGCCGCTCCACGCCTAACGTCCTTACTGTCAGAATCTAGAGCATCGATAAGAGACGCTACAGCTTCGCTTGCTCCTATTTCTCCGAGAGCCCAAGCTGCTCTGTGCCGAACCTGTTCGTCTTCGTCACGCAGAGCATCGACTAGCAGCTCTGCTGCTCCGTGGTCTTTCTCCTCTCCAAGTATCCGAGCAGCTTCTCGACGATAATACTTGTTTTCGTCTCTTAACATCGTCCGTGGATTCTTTCGCAACTCGTCCTTTCGTTTCTCAACTTCGGCTACCTTTCTACTTAGGATACTGTCAATTCCACCAAAGAATTTGACCATGCCATAGAGGGGCACTGAAAGCACACCTGCGATGGCAAGGATTGTGACATAGGGCCATATGACAATAATCCCAAAACACCCCCATAATATGCCCAGAATTGCCAAGACCAGTATGCCCATAATAGCCCCAAAAACGACATATCGCCACATTTCGTTCGATTCACCCTAGTCACAACTGAGCATTTACCCCGATTATACACCGAGCCAAAGCAGAGTGGAATACGGGCACAGGCAATCTGCATCCGTATGGGATTCCCATAGCAGTCTGGCTATCTAGTTATGAACCCAATTTCGGATTGGGCTTGAGGATAGCTCGAAGCTCTATAAGCTGCCGTTAGGGTGGATCTTGTCCCAAGGAATCATTATTAATAGAATCTAGAGGGACATTGAGAACAAGACTAACGTAGTCTCCTCAATTCGAATACAACTGGGTTGTCAGCATCCGGACAAGCCACTGTTGCCGTATCTTTATCTTGTGCCCACGGTAATTCCCCACCAAAACGCAACACTCGCAAATCAGGGAGAATAGCGTTCAATGCTGGCAAACATATACCTTCCTGAGTCTTTGAACCAATAATCCAAGAATCGCCTACTTTGTGTTCTGCTGCGCATTCTCCTTTCTGCGATATCACCTTCACCTGAATATCGTACAGTTTGTCCATACATGCCTCCTTAAGATAAGACTACAATATTCGCCCAATTATACAATAAATTCAAAATAGACTGTTCCCTAATATATGTCTTAGCTGTTAGCACACAGAGGTCATATGGCTGATTGTGAAAAGCATATGCAGAAATGGTGCAAAGACACACAAGGTCAGTTACTTTCCAAGATAGCCTGAAGTTCTATGAGCCACCGCTGGGCCAAGAATAGCAGTGTTCCCTTGTTGTCCTGCCGTTTGAATCGTACATCCGGCCGCAGTCCAAGCACATGCAGGTTATCCATTCAATGGGGTCTGCAT
>JADHWZ010000097.1 GCA_016783225.1 Dehalococcoidia bacterium
GGACGTCAAATCCCTCCATATCGGGCAGGTTAATGTCCAGGATGATGATATCAGGGGACTCGCTCTCTGCCATTTGTATGCCTTTCGCCCCCTCAGGAGTGGAGAGAACGGTAGCTTCAGGCCAGCGCAGCTTGAAGGTAAGCGAAAGGGTATCTATTATCTCCTGCCTATCTTCAATCAATAGAACCTTAGGGCTAACACTTTTCATTGTTCGTTCCGCCAACTTTTTGGCCATGTTCTCTGCTATATGTCTTGGCTTAGTGACACGACTTTCTAGAGATTCGTTCGCTAATTCATAAGAGCTGCGGTGCTCAAGGCAGTGAGTATAGCTACTACGACAATAAATTCAACCAGAGTAAAACCCTTGTCACCGGGATGAAAGACGTTAACGCACTCTGGGAGTCTGACTTCTGCTTTCATTCTCATCACGTTTCTTACCCAAGTAATTGTTGGCCGCTTTCGTAATCTCCGCTGCGTTTGCGCCAGTGGCTGAGAAACGGGCGACAACATAGTCGCCGTCCCTCAATTCCAGTAAGTGGTCGTCCAATTCATGCAAACTCAACCCCGCCGCCTCTGGACATCCATCTTTCACTTCGGCTTCCATGGTGCACCCCCCTCGAGTGACCAAACGGGAACCTCACCTGTCTGGAGCACTCTGCACGTCATTGTAGAGGAGGAAGGTAACGATTTCAGTAACCAAAAGGTGACCAAAGGTGGGAATTTGGTGCGGATTGGGTAACAGAATCACTGGCAATCAGCCAGTTGTAGACTGGCTCTAAGGGGCTTTCGCGTCGGTGAAGCCGGGCTGTTGGATGCGACCTTCCAAGGAGAGTCGAAGGGACTACCGCGGTTTAGCGAATTTGTACCCTACGCCGCGCTCGCTAATAATCATCTGCGCCACAGCATCGCCAAGCTTGCTGCGAAGCTGGTGAATGTTCTTCTTCACCGTGCTGGGGTCGACATACTCGGCACTGCCCCATACATGTTGCCGCAGCGCCTCGTGCGTAGCCACTCTCCCTTGATTCCGCACCAAGTAGTGGAGCAGCTTGTACTCAGTGGGGGTGAGATGCACCGGCTCGCCACGAAGCAGAACCTCCCTGGTGAGGAAGTTGATCGTTAGATCTCCAGCGGTGAAGGGAGGTAGCTCTTCGTCCTCAGGGTGACGTACACCGACGCGGCGTAAGACGGCTCTGACCCTAGCCAGGAGGTCAATGGCACTGAAAGGTTTGACGACATAATCATCAGCCCCCATTTCCAGGCCTCTTACTTTGTCTAGCTCAGCCTCTCTTACCGTCAGGATGATGATTGGCACGTCAGAGAAAAGGCGGATTTGCTCCAGGACCTCAAATCCCTCCATATCGGGCAGGTTAATGTCCAGGATGATGATATCAGGGGACTCGCTCTCTGCCATTTCTATGCCTTTCGCCCCCTCAGGAGTGGAGAGAAGGGTAGCTTCAGGCCAGCGCAGCTTGAAGGTCAGGGAAAGGGTGTTTATTATCTCCTGCCTGTCTTCAATCAATAAGACCTTCACTCCGACCTCCATCAATTAAGCTCGAGACTTGGGGTTCTCCCCACGATGAGCTTGCCTGCCTTTCAAAGGCAAAGTAAAACTGAAAATATTCCCCTTATCCCCAGTCTGAACCCAGATACTCCCGCCCTGAAGATCCACTAGGCGTCTACAGATGGAAAGTCCCAACCCCAACCCAGGGATGTTCTTCGTTCGATCGTCGCGGTAGTACGGTCTGAAGATGAGTTCCATTCTTGATGCCTCAATAGGCTTGGCCGCATCTTCGACATCTATTTGAATGTGGTCACCTGTCTTCTTGGCTCGCACAAGTATATCAGCTTCCCTAGGGCTGAATTTTGAGGCGTTTGTGAGGAGGTTAAAGAGCACCTGCTCTATCCTAGCTGGGTCTGTTTCCACTTTGGGCAATGAGTTCACAAAATCAAGCGCTAGGTTCTGCCGTTTTTCCTCCAGCAGGGGAGACATCTGAGCCGCAACTCTTCTGACCAGGGACTGCACATCTACAAACTGCGGACTGAGAGAGAAACTGGGGCTTTGCATGCTTACGAAATCCAGGAGTTCGGAAACCCTCTGGTTCAGATTACTGGCGTTGGAATAGAGATTCTGGGCCAGGGGGTAAAGCGGGGACGACTCGTTTAGTTCATCCAGCATCAGCTCCGCGGAAGGAAGGACGGCAGTGAGAGGGCTCTTGAGCTCATGGGCTAGTAAGCTGACAAACTGGTTCCTAGCCTCGTCTTGCTCTTCTAATTCCCGCCGCAGCTGTCGTTCCTTCCGTAGGTGCATCCGCAGCTGGGCTTGTGTCTTTTCCTTTTCCTTCTCTGCGCGCTTGCGCTCGGTGATGTCAACAAATGAAGCCATCATAGAGATAGGTTCGCCAGTTTCACCTACAATCATGCTCGCCGATAGGTAGATATCAAACGTTGAGCCATCTTTCCTCTTAGCCGTCAATTCACCTGCCCATGACCCTTTCCCCTCCAATGTCTTGAATATCTCCCTTACGCTCTCTGGTGACAGCCAAAATCCCACAGCAGACTTGCCCAAAACCTCATCATCGCTATCATATCCCCACAGCTCAAGAAAGGAGCGGTTTACGTAGGTCAGATTACCTTCAAGATCACTGATGGCAATGGCGTTAATGGATGATGATATTGCACTGTCCTTGATTCTCAACTCGGTTTCTGCCTTCCTTCGCTGGGCCAGTTTTCCCAGCCGCTCTGCAACAGCGTCAATTAGCGCCCTCTCCTCCTTTAAGAACGGGCCTTCATCAGCCACTGGTCTCTCCTCTAAGTAACGAACCTCTACGATACCTATGGTCTTGCCAGGTACCTTGATATCCGAAGATTGCTTCCATTCAGTCTCCCTATAGTTCTTTGTCCTGCATTCTTCGCCATCATGGGTGACTCTGGCACAGGCAATCGCGGGGTACTGCCAGCTCATAACAAGCAGATGTGCCACTTCTTGGCATATTTCATCCGAGGTGATCCCTGGCCTTGCAGCAGTCTCAGCAATACCATACAGACACCGCAACTCTTTCACACACTCATTCAGCGCATGCTCCACCTTCTTGGGCTCGGTGATGTCGCGTACCACTCCCAGAATCGCAACAGCTCGGTCATCCTGGTCGCGCAGGAAAGTCATTTTCGCCTCGGCCCAAATAGTGGAACCATCCTTGTGGATTGTTTCCACTTCCACTGTCCTCGACCTAGAAAGGTCACGCTCATTCATCTCTTCCACAGCCAGTTCTTCGGCAAGAGCCTTCGTGGCAACCTCGAGCGAGGGTGGAGTCAACATTCCTCCTATGCCCTGGGCCTTTGCTTCCTCAACGCTGTAGCCTAGCGTACTCTCGACAGAAGGACTCACATGGGCGATATTCAGATTCAAATCCAGCATCATGATGATATCTGTGACGTTCTCGGCAAGCAGGCGGTAGCGTCTCTCACTCTCCCGCGTCTGCTCCTCTGCCTTGTTGCGCTCGGTGTCCGCCGCTTCCAATTCAGTGACCCGTTGGCGTAATTCGGCCAATTCACCTGTAAGTTGCTGTTTTGTCTTATCTTCATCTCTCATCCTGTGCACCTCCCAAGACTCAGGTTGTACTCTCCTTTTTCTACAAGGTCTCTCCCGCGTAAGAGCCTTGATTGCTGGCAATTCTATTCTATACCATTATCAATTTTTTCGATACTTTACTCTTCTATGTATCAAGAACCTGTCGCATCAGTAGCTCCAGCCGCCAAGAGCAGGTAGTCTCATCCTTATACCTCGCCCGCTTTCAGAGTCAATGCCAGGCGAGGACGATGTATAGGGTCTATCTCCAGCCTTCAGCGAAGAGCTGGTCCGCTTTGTCTCGAACCGCTGCAGCTTTTCAACTGCGTACTTCGTGTGATATAGCACGGCTCTCGGCGTTTCGGTCGACGGCTCATATTCTCCTCTGCTTTGTGTTTCAAGTTTCATGTGATTTGGTGCGCTGCCTAATTGATGACCATTGGAGTCTCTCTTTGGGGTCAATGGTCATAGGACCATTTGGCTATGCGTGGCATTACCAATGGGCTATTTACTACGGCTATGAGATGCGTTATACTGAAGCTGGGCGGCTTCTGGCATTGGTTGAGCTTCCTTTGCCCGGCTTAGGCACTATTTGATATGCGCTCTCTACGTGCCCGCAGTCTCCCCGGTTCACCTACGTTTCTTGACAAGAATGCGGTTCTAGTCGGCAGGAACATCAAGTTGTGATTTGTTTGGGAGGCCTTGGACCTGCGATGTGACTTGGCTGTCAGTCAATGTGTCTGAACTGGATGCAGAGTAGATGAAGAGGTCGGCAATGAGAATAGTCAGGGCAGTAATAGCGGTAATAATAGCGCAGGTTCTTCTTTGGCAAGGACTAGGCCAGGTTTTGCCAACAATTGGCCGTGAAGCTCCAGTGCATGCTGCTGGAACATCCTTCGACCAACCAGTGACCGAGCCGAGCTCTTTAGAGGATAGGGAAGCAGCGGTAAACCAATCCGGTGGCCCTGTAAACACAGTGGCGACTCAAGAAACCACACACCAAGTGAGGCTGTATGGATATGTTAGGGATATAAACGGAGTGCCTCTTGCAGGTGGCTACGTCGATATCTCTGATGAAAGGTATGCCACGCTCAACAACGGCTACACAGACGAGGGTGGTTATTATGAACTAGTTGTGCCGCAGCACGAGTCCTATCACATTTGGGTTGGAGTCAACAGCGAGACAGATAAATATATGTTTGGCTACATACCTCAAAGCAAGGAGGTGGCTTCCGGGCAAGCTCTTGAAATAAGAACGGATTTCAATCTGCGACCTGGAGGGAACATCATCATCCATGGCTACGACGAACAGGGAAACCTGCTGCGAAATAGAGCTTTCAGAGAGGTGACAAGCTCGAAGGCATTTGCCACTGACCTCAACAACATACCGCAATACAGTTACTTTGGTGCTGTCCACGATGGTCGGTCCCGCTGGGACTGGAATTTGGCGATTCCCTCCTTCATTGTCTTGCCACAAATGACTTATGAAATCCACATCCAGTGGGAGGTACCCGAGTTTGGCAGGGTAATGCTAACGGCTGATAATGAAGGCAGAGGCTACTCTGTAAGCAAGCGGGGAGACAAGTTAATCCTGAACTTAAACCATGAAATTGCCAAATCCAAGCTGGCCATGCTCAGGAAAGACGGCGACCCGGCGGTGGCTGAAGACATAGAAGTCAGCGCCGAACACCTTGAGGCAGCCGAGGGCTATCTCAGCCAAGACCCAGCGGACATGAGAAATGCCGTCAGGGAACTAAACCTGTCCCTGAAGCATTCACTATGGACTCTGGAGCGGCTACAGTTGGCCAGGGCAGAGGCAGACATTGGGAAATACCGCAAGGGGGACGTTCAAATAGAGGTAGTTGACGCCAGTGGCAAGGCGATCGGCAATTCTACGATTGATTTTGCCCAAACCAGTCATGATTTTCTCTTTGGTGCCAACCCAATGGGCAGGAATGGAAGTTATGATGCTGAAGTAGCTGGTCTCATGGAAGAC
Organism: Dehalococcoidia bacterium; assembly: GCA_016783225.1. The sequence continues at coordinate 5,562 of JADHWZ010000097.1, forward strand.
GCCGGGGTGAACTATTCCTACATCACCGTCCGCCGGGGCTTAATTGAGCCGGAGCCCGGAATCTTCGACTGGGAAAACATAGATAGTTACCAGAAGATAGAAGAACTGTCAAAACATGGGTTCGAGTTAATGGGTGCTCTCAGCCTGTGGTTTTGCCCCAACAGTGACTTTTAGCCCCCCGTACCTGGAGAGCATGACATTTGAGGAGCTAAAAGAGAACGTCTACAACCACACGTACACGCTGGCGAGCCGATACAGTGGCAGAATAGACACCTGGGAAATAAATGAGATGAACCTTGCCGGGGCAAATGTCTTTAATCTGACTGGTGAGCAGAAACTAGACATCAGTCGGGTTTTTGCCAGGGCTGTCAAAGAGGCAAATCCCCGGGCCAGAATACTCAATGGCTTATTGGCCCTGCCCTATGAGTTTATGGACAGCACTCCGTTCCCTGAATTGCTAGAGGGTGATATACCGGTAGACATTGTCGGTCTTGTGTTCTATTACTCGGGGACCAACACCGAGGGGTACCCGGCTCCAGGCCTGGATTTGATTTCGGTGTCTGATACACTTGACCAGTATTCCAGTTTCGGCAAGCCGATCTACATTAAAGAGCTTTCGGCCCCATCAACCCAGGTTGCTGGCTCATCCTGGTGGCATGAGCCATGGGATGAGCAGACGCAGGCGGAATACGTGGAGAAGTTCTATACCGTAGCTTTCAGTAAACCCTTAGTTCAAGCTATAACCTGGTCGTGGGGCATTTGCGATGCGGATGCGTTCATTGTAAGTGGTGGGCTTCTGGATGACAACCTGAAGCCAAAGCCGGCCTATTTTGCCCTCAAGTCCCTTATTGATTCTTGGATCACCACCGGTACCGGGGTTGCTGATAGCGAGGGAGAATATAATTTCAGAGGTTTTGCCGGGGACTATGATGTCACGGTAACAACTCCCGATGGACATAGCCTTAAGACCACAATTCATGTGAGTGAGCAGGAAACCAGCGAATTCACCATTCAGTTTCCGCTTGATGTGGACTAGCAGGCTTGCAAACACATCTAGCACATCGCATGAGGGTGGTTGCGGAGCGATACAGCGGTGAATACCACCGGACTGCCTGATTTTGACCTCTTGGTGATCTGACATCACCCGTGAAGCACTATGGGCAAGCCAACATGAGTTGGAGCAGGGACTATTATGGCTGCTACTCCAAAAAAGGCAACGCCAGGCCGAAAATGTGCTTCTCCAAGAATGTCCGGGGTGACAAGCTAGAGGGAGTCGTATGGGAAACTACCTCCCGACTATTGTCTCAACCTGAGCTCATAGTTGAGCATGTGAAGAACCGACCCCAAACTCATGCCACTGCTTATCTGGAGGCCGATTTGGACAAAGTCTGCCATGCTTTAGAGAAGAAGGTAGTTGAAGCGGACAGGATGCTCGATGCGTACAAGGTAGGAGTCATGGACTTTCACACCTTGAGGCAAAAGATAGAGGCGATAAAGAAGGAAGAGACACAGTTGACCGAAGAAAAGGCGAGGCTTGAGGGGGAGGTTCGCAAGGCTGAGGCCCAAGAGCTAAATGAAGAGAAGCTACGTGAGTTTTGCCAGAATTTGCCAGCTACATTGACTAATCTTGACTTTCAGGATAGGCGGCAAATTCTCCGAGAAGTAGTGGATAGAATAGTGGTTGACGGAGACGAGGTTACCACTTACGGCATCATCCCAGTGCCTGAAGAAAGGGTTGAAGATGTGTCGATTGAGTTACAGTCATCTTAGCGACACCCTGCCTCCTCTCTTGTGTTTTCCTTCCCATTGTTCCAAGAACTTAAGCGGAGTTGAGTAGCCTGGGGCTTGATGTGGCCTTACTGTATTGTACTCGTCCAGCGCATTAGTGATACCCCCTCTCCTCTTTTAAGTTTGTAGGCACAAACCTCCAGGTCTGTTTGGCTCTTGCCTCCCCTGGCGAGGCCGTTCAAAAATGAGGAGGTTTTTTCAGGGCTTTTTGGGTATTACCGAAGCCAGCAACCCCGAGAAAGCGGCTAAAAGCTGGAGGTGAAGCAATACAGAGAATGCTGAGAAGTCCTGAATTTGAAGCCAGAAAAGGGTTTTTTCAAAATTGAACAGCCTGCTGGCGGGAGGGAGTTAGAGGCAGGCGGTAAGAAGAATGTAGGGACGGATCTTTAGACCCGTCCGCAGGGGACAGACCTTCAGGTCTGTCCCTACATACCCAAAAATGTGGAAGTTAAAATGCAAAATGGACAACGACAACTCAAAATCCAAAAAGGAGTTAGGGGGCCGGCTGTAACGACCAAAAAAACAATCTTGCCATAGATGTGAATTTCCAGTCTTTGATTTTTGGTCTTCAATGTTTGATCTTTTCTCATCATCACCTTGCTCCTCTCCCGTCAAGGAAGAGCTGTGCCTACATCTCCTCTTTCTCCATTGCGAGGCATTGGGTACCGAAATGATGTCGGATGAGGGGGACGACTGTGACATCGCTTCACTCCACTCGCCATGATAGCGCAGTGAGAAGAAGGAGGGCGCATTTCGAGCAAGCAATGTTACCTGTCTATGTGAACGAGATCAGGGCAACCGGAACAAAAAATGACACAGGGCGGCAATTTGGGTTGCCGCCCTGTCTTGGGGGATGGGAGGTAGAGTGGAGGCAGGTTACCGAGGCGGTGTGGCCTCAGTTGGGAGGGGGGTCGCCGGTTGGGAAGAGGGGTAGCGCGATGCGCGGCGGAGGAAGGATGGGACATCTAGGCTATCTTCAGCTACACCTCGTAGCAGACGGCGCAATTCGGCTTCAG
>JADHWZ010000098.1 GCA_016783225.1 Dehalococcoidia bacterium
ATGGCTTACCGGACTTCCCTGTACAGGAAAACCAACTCTGCTAATAGCAATAATGGTGTCAGTGCCTTGTTTGCCAGCGACGCCACCACGCTCTTGTAGGCTGGAGAATATCCCATCTTTTTTGCTGTTCTGTATGTGAGTACATCAATCATGTATTTCTCCCAAAAATGCAGCTTTGTTTTCCATTTTGCCGCCGACTCCCTGTAGACTCGGTCGCCTCCATCCTGGGTGGAGGTTGAGACAGTATTAGGCACACCAAACCGTGTCGGGGTTGTCATCGCCTCGTCATATTCGATGCCCAAGAAGCCTGCAACCCTTCTCATTTGTTGGTTAGGTTCGCTAACTAGATCTTCATAGTACAAGACCATTATGCGCTCCTCACCATATTCCTCTTGCAACTTCAGCTGTGTTACTACGCCTGCTTGCCACCAAACGACGGTACGCACCAGCTCCAGGAAACCGCCGTGCTGTTTACCCGCTTCGGTCATTACGCTCAAATACTGAGCATGGGGATCTCTGACAATGATGATAGCTTTCCCTTCCAAATACAACGAAAAGAACGTGTCAAATTTGTAGAAGGCGGCATCCTTAAACGCCCACCACTTAAGTCTTGCTGAATCTAGAGACGAAGCATCTACTGTGGCAACAATCATCGCAGTCATGAGGTCACTCAGTGAAGAAAACTGCTTTTCGACTAATTCATTCATCTTGTCGAAGTAAAGCTCGAAATCAAAGGAGACCTTGCTTTTGAGAGCAGCGGGATCCTTGGACCGTAGCTCGCCGTCCAATTCATTCAGTGAAAGCGTATTCTGGATCAGAATATCGTTCAACTCAACGGGGTTCCGTCTTGCTACCGGATTATAAGCTGTTATCGTCTCTACGAATGCCTTCTTGGGCTTATGCATCGGATTGGCGGTACCTATCTTTATGTCCACCAACAAATGAGCTTTGTTCTTGTACTTGCGTGCAAAAACGTCTCTGAAATACGGCTCGTCCGGATAGACCACAACATTGGGATGTCCATCAATCAGGTCCATCAGAAGCGAGGTGCCACTTTTGCCTGTCCCTGTAATCACGAGACACCTTTTTGTCCAATCATCCTTTTCAGGCATGGCGTATTCCCTCTCTGTTTTCACTTCTTTTCTTTGAGATCGCCATCAGCGACGGAGAAGATTGGCAATAACTTCAACCATGTCTAGTTTCATGGGACCTTTCATAACATCTACAATACTCATCGCCATTTTGATTTAGGTCAATCTGTTTCCCTATCCACTCAGTAACTATAATGCAATGGGCTCATTCCAAGAGACATCGATGTCCCTTTGCGAGCTTCCCCAATATATGAATAACACTCCTGTCCCCCATTTGCATGGTTGTCTTGTGTAATCCAGAGTCCCTGTCCAAGACCTCATCAACATGTCTTGTGGCTTCTGGAATATCAGCAAATGATTTCGATAGACAATCAAAAAGCGCCCTACCGCTGGTTTCCTGAGTGTCAATGCTTCATAGTATACCGTAATCCGTGGATTGTATCAGTTACAGTCTTGTGTACGCAGTTCCACATAACATGGTCCGCTAAGACTGAATGCTGGACGAATAGGTCTGCAGTAACCTCAATACTGCCGAACTCATTGTCCGCTGTGAAGTCCGGAAAGAGATTGCGAATTGCGTCAGGTTCTCGTAACCCTCTAGACAGAAAATGCATACTCATCTATAGCTAAGCTCCCTTGTGCGTCCGAAACAGCTCCCTGGCAAACTGCCATTCTTCTCTTCTAAAGCCTTTGAGCAAAACTAAGGCAGTAGCGTACACGATAACGCCTGTGACGACCGTCAATATGGTGCTCAAAGTCGCCTCCGGACCCATCTTCCAAATAACCAAGGACATTAGCATTGAAGCAACCAAGCTTTTCAAAACGAAGCTCCATTCGATGCTAAATCTCAGTTCTTTGAGCGAGTAATAGACGGTCATCCCTAATGCCAGTGCGTAGGAAATCAAAGTGGTGATGGCGGCACCCAAGATTCCCCAGAGAGGTACGACCAGTACATTCAGCCCAAGGTTAACCAAAGCGCAAAGTGCCCAGATGGCCCCCTGTACCTTTGGCTTCTTGACCAAAATCAAGATATTGGCGATCGGCACATGAACGGCCATGAACAAAGTGCCCAAGGCAACCAAGGGCACAATGAAGTACCCCTCAGCAGCTATCTTTGAAGTAGAGACCATACCCAATACTGGCTTAGCCAAGACAGCGGCCCCGAAGACAAAAGGAATGGCTATTGCAAGAAGGTACTTCAGCGAGTAGCTCAAGTGCGTTTTCACCTCGTTGACTCTGCCTTCGTCATAAAGCTTACACAACGTAGGAGTCAGCACAAAGCCCAACACCACAGCCAACATAAATGGAATCACACCGATAGCATAGCCAGCCGAGTAGACTCCTACAGAAGCTGCGCCCAGGAAATACCCAATGACATATCTGTCGCTGGAGGCAACCGCCCAACCAGCCATACTTCTTGGAACAGTTGGCAAACCAAAGCTCAAATACTCCTTTATTCTGGACAAGTGAGGCCTCCTGATGCCAATCTGCGACTTTATTAGGAAGAATAAGACGAAAAAAATTATGAGCCTTACTGCCAGGACAGAAAGAACTATACTCAGAAGTCCATATCCGCTCAAAACCAAGTAAGCGATCAGCCCAATTTGACCACATATGTCCGCAATGATAAAAACGGCATACTTTCTCATCTGCCGGAAGGTGGCAAAAAGGTTCAGGCATACCCAGTCTAACGACCATACCAGGATAATAAGGCCAGTTATCACTACTATCCGAGTCGCACCATCGAAAAAGGCTTTGGCAATGACGTCCGAAAACACAATTAGAAAAAGGGAAAGTGTCAAGGTAGTAAGAAACACAAATGAGAATATCGAATAAAACCCCTCCTGTATTTCCTTCCCATTCTTCTCAGCAGCTAGGAACCTTGTCATGGCAAGAGGTAGACCGAGTCCCGCGAAACTCATGGCAAGGCTTATAGTAACGTTAACCTGTGCCCATATTCCATAGCCGGCAGCCCCTAGGGTCTTGGTGATTAGAACCATTACAATGATTCCGCTCACCGCCGTTAGGGCGTCGGCAATTCCTACGATGAGGACATCTTTGGCGAACTTATGATGCGAGTTTTCCAAATATGGCCTCCTAAAGGCGTTCGTAACGCAAGCTGTCCACTACTCTTCGCGCAATCTGACATCGATGAAGACGCTATGAAGGGATTCGTGCCACTCAGTCTATTGGCAGGCAGAGGTTTATCACATTCGTGTACTCGCTCCGGCTCCGGGCACAAATGGACCAGCACACAGCCCGACTCAAATTGGAAGGCAGTGCAAGCAAACCCATTGCCGAAACAGCTGCTGAGGCGAGCGAGTTCTTCATCCCAATCCAACAGCCACTAGCTCCTGCTCTTCCACGGGTTCAGTAAGCGCCACCGGCATGCACAGCAAGACCGATTTCCACACTGACCGAGTGAGTTACCAAAGCTCTAAATCCTTTGGAATATAGAAACCCCTTGATTCCTTTTTCAGCTGACCGCTGGCCAAAGAAGGCAGATGCGTAGTACTTCTCATCTCTCAGGCAATCTTGACATCTTTTCAAATCGGCTTCAGCCCGGTCAAGCCACCCTAGACCCTCCCTCAAGTTGTTGTCCATGGCTTCAAACCTTTAAGCATTTCCTTGGCTCTTCTCCTGAGTTATGTCTGAGACTATAGTCGAAAGCTCAGGATTTGGAAATACTTGCAAACGGACGAGCTTTGTCTGCAAGCTTCACTATCGAATATCTTGCCGGAGACCGTTGAGCCATCTTGCAACCGCGATATGTCAGGAAAACTCTATGTCGATTCTTGGCTATTTCAGTCACTTGATTAAGCGGCTTCAGAGTTGGATGGCGAGAGACTTGGTTCGTCATTGCTTGTCAGGGCGGTATCATGCGGACCATACAGCCATACCATCACCGGTCGACGTTGATGGGTCACACCACCTGTGGGTCATTTGATGTACTCGAAAATCTTGACCTCGGGGACTATGCTGCCGCCAGGTTCCATTTTACGGCTCTTTGAGCTATAAATCAGTTCGTAGTGTTCCAACGCTTCCAGTGGCACTGGGCTAACAAACGGGTTCTCGCTGACTATTCTGTAATTGCCTGATGCCTGGTTTGAAACATAAGCCTCAGCTTCTTCGTAGCCCGGGAGGGATTTTATGCTGGTGACTAGCTTATAGGGCTTACCATCACCGCTAATTCTCTCCTCATAGGAGATAACCTTGGTCGTTTGCGGATTGACCTCCCTCCCATCGAAATTGTACAGCCTGACGATCAATGAGCGGTAGTACTCAGGATAGAACAGCATTACCGGCAAAAGTTGGCCATCCTGTCGATAGCCGTACAATTCATAGAACTCCTCCTTGCTGCTGCCACTAAGAGTCGCCACAGCATGAAACTTGCTCGCATAGAGCGTCACTACAGCTATGTCATAATCGACGATTATGTATTTTGACTCCAATTCATCAATAATCTTGTTTGCCGCCGTTTCATCCTGGGCGGCAAGAGCCTGAGAAACTACACCTGCAGGGCCTCCACCAGGGTGAACGCTAGGCATGCGGTGTCCAATCCGAGTTATCAAATAGCCATAGTCCCACCAGGCAGTGACACCATACGCAGTCTCAGGATAGTTGTAGCTTTCTCCTGCTGGAGGTCGCTCATGACGCTCGTAATAGAAATCAGCATCACCTAAGGGCTCTGGAGCGTTGTCTTTCAGCCAGGAAAGCGATTCACACCAGCCATCGCTGGGAGCATACTGCGCCCGGCTAGCAGTATCGATTGCTAACATCGTGCCAGCAGGCAAAGGTCCGATCTTGGGCATAGGCCCAATGTTGGGGTAAAAGACAAGAAAGAAGACAACAATTACTCCCAGTGCCATATTGCCCCGACTAGCTGTCAAACGAAAGCCACCCTGCCGGCTCTGCTTTCGCTTAGCTTTCTTCTTCATCTGTTCGGGTGTCTGTACAGGCTCAGCGGCCGATTCCCTCAAGCCAGCAAACTGCAGAATGAGCCAGGAGAAGTAGCCGGTGAGCAGAGCAACATTGACAACAAAGTAATAGGCAAAACGACGCATGGATAGGGTGGCTGCCAGCGTCACCAAACTCCAGACGACAAATAGTGTCTTGTCAGCCTCGCCTCGCTTAATGATGAAGTGAATAAGTATGCCCAGGGAGATGAAGCTGAGGAAGAAACCGGTGGTAAAATTACTCCAGGCAATTATCCACGAGAAATTGTCACCGAAGAAGAGAAAAGGCTTCATCTCAAGGATAGTAGTTCCCCTGTCCCAAACGAAGATTCCCAATCTTCCCACCATTGATTGGATGAGAGGCACGTTGATAATTTGAAGAATTGCCAGGCTGGCCAGACCGAAACCAAGGATGGCAACCGGGTAGAAGACCGGCTTCAGGCCACGGCCAGCCATCAGGCGGGAAAGCCCGGCTAAAGCTACGGGGACAAAAATCGCAATAGTGAAAGCAGTCAAAGACATCCCGTCGGAAGATGCGGGCAAGAACATCAGCAATGCGATTGTGAGGGTAACAACACTGACAACACAGAGGTAGTCAATAGACCTACCTCTCAAGTGGTCAATAATGAACTGGATTATCAAATAGACAAAGATGACGAAAACAAACAGCAGCGCGCCTGCCCAGGTGAGAAAGTAAATCCCCAGGAAGATGCCAGCGAGAAGGCTGTAGATAAGCGGCTTGGCAATGGTTGCCCACTGCCGACGCCACAGGTCATCAAATGTCATCTCTCTGTCCCTAGCAGCCTTAATAGCCAGAATCAGGAACAGCATAGCTACCGTGGTGAATAGCGTTTCAGCAACATGATAATCAGTGAAGCCAAGGATTGACCTGCCAAGAAATTCACCAGGGTAAATGGCGACCAGGCCGGCGGCTATTACGCCAGCCCAGCGGTTGAACAGCGCTTTGCCGATAAAATAGACTGGGATAACAGTTAGCGCACCCAAGACAGCCGGAAAATAGACGCCAATCACATCCACAGTGTGCTGGGCTGGCGAGCCCAAGCCAACTAGCCAGATAATGCCAGCAAGGAGGTAGTGAAAGAAGTGGTGACTGCCTGTTCCCGAACCGCCGGGATAAATCAAATAGGGGTCAAATGAATTAAGGTAAGGGAAATTGCGGACAAGGTTGTCAACAATGTGCATGTGATAATAGGCGTCATTGCCGCTGAACTTTATCCAGTCGCCCACAAAGATCTGGTCATAGGGAAGAGCAACCCGGAGATAGATTGCGACGGCAAAGAACAGAGCGACTATTATGCCAGCAATGAGCTTTGAGGGAAATCTATTCTGACTCATTTGTCAGCTCTGCACTAGATTATAGCTTTGCGGCGCCACTACTGCAAGGTCAAGCAGCCTGGTAGACGTTGACTTCTGAACCATCTTCAGATATTCTGTAACTTAACGGAATAGATATGGTGAGGTGCCCGAGGGTGACCGACGGCTCAATTGGTAAGCAAGCCGGTGAAATTCCGGCACAGTCCCGCCTGCTGTAACAGTCAGAACACCAGCCACACCAGTCGCGGCTGCCTCCGCGGAGTAAGGGGGTGGGATTTATTGTTTCAACTAATCCCCTTGCTTTCCGGAGCAGGGGATTTTGTTTTGTAATGAACGTGAGGAGGCTTCAATGAGTGAGTATTTCCGAAATCGGTTTCTCATCGTAGTGCCATTGTCTCTGCTTCTTTGGCTCGGTTGCGCTCCCCAATCTGCCCCGGGCAATCTGGTTGATAACCTCGGCAGGACAGTGACTATTGACCAAATACCACAAAGAATCATATCTCTGGCGCCAAGCAATACCGAGATACTGTTCGCTCTTGGCCTGGACAACAGGGTGGTAGGGGTCACCGAGTACTGCAACTATCCCGAAGCGGCTACGGCCAAACCTGAAGTAGGTGGTTTCAGCACTGTTGACATAGAAAAGGTGGTTTCTCTCGATCCAGACTTGGTACTGGCAACGCAAATTCACGGCAAAACCGTTATCCCCGCGCTGGAGGAACTCGGACTTACGGTTGTAGCCCTGGCACCGAGTTCTCTGAACGAGGTGCTGGACAACATCATGTTGGTAGGCAGACTCACCGGCCAGCGCAAGGCGTCTTCACAACTAGTTGATAACTTGAGGACAAAGATTGAGAATGTGGCCAACAAAACTCGAAACCTCCCTCCGAACCAAAGGCCGAGAGTCCTTTATCTCACCTGGCATGACCCGCTGATGACTGCCGGCACAGGAACGTTAGTCGATGACGTAATCTGCAAGGCAGGCGGGCAAAACATCGCTCACGATATCTCAGGACACAAGGCTATCGATCTGGAGACGGTTATCCATAGAGACCCCGAGGTAATTATCGCCTCTGTTGGTATGGGAACGGGCGAAGACATGCCCTGGCAATATGTCAAGACCGAGCCGAGACTGGAAGGCACTCAAGCATTGGCCAATAAGAGAGTATACAAAATCGACGGTGACACAATACACCGTCCTGGCCCTCGGATAATTCATGCTCTGGAGTTGATGGCACAATTCATTCATCCGGACCTCTTCTACGCAACCGAATGAATACCTGTCAGGTCACGTATTCAAACAGTGTTTCCCACAACAGGCAACGGCAGGCCAAAGCATGAGGTGATAAGGATCGCTTAGGAATGGCATTAGAACTGCTCAAAGACGTACGCGTACCTAAAACGCCTACTCCTTACCCATTACAATGGCGTAGCCGAGTCTACGCTATAGCCGGTCTAGTTCTACTCCTGGGAATAGTGATGGTAGTGACCTCGGCTATCGGGAGTACACACATCCCCCTGGCCATTCTGGGGCAGGTATTGTTGGGCAAGTTACCTTTTATCGAAGTCGAGCCCACCTGGGCGAGCAGTGTGGAGACCATCATTCTTGACATTCGTTTGCCTCGGCTGGTGCTGGCAGGGCTGGTAGGCGCCGCCTTGGCCGTGGCCGGAGCTACGTACCAGGGGCTTTTCCGCAACCCCTTAGCTGACCCCTACCTTATCGGCGTCGCCCAGGGAGCAGCGCTGGGAGCTGTCATCGGTTTCGTGCTGCCGGCATCATGGCAAGCCGCCAGCACCCCAATATTGGCATTCGCCGGCGCTCTCATAGCTGTAGCTATCGTCTAGTCCATAGCCAAGGTAGGTAAAACTCTGCCCATGACAACTCTTATCCTGGCTGGTGTAGCCCTGGGCGCCTTCCTGGCAGCAATTACTTCATATTTGATGAT
>JADHWZ010000099.1 GCA_016783225.1 Dehalococcoidia bacterium
CTCGCCCTGGAGCGCCAGCACCGGGAAAGTCATCTTTACAAAACGCTCCAGCCTGACCTCTTCGCTCTCAAGGACAAAGTCGCGGAAGTATCGCGGGACAGCTTCTGCAACCCCGGGACGGCTGAACTCAAAGATGATACCTTCCATGTCCTCAGCGCTGATTTTCTGAACCGTCCGACTTTCATAGACTTGCGTAATGAAGATTCTCGTCTACGACATTATACTCGTCGCCAAATCTTGGTTTCTGAACAACTCAAACTGGGGATGCTTGGTAGGGTCAATCTTCAGCACCGGAGCCTGCATGCGAACATACTCAACAATTCGGTCGGGGATGCTGCTGACTACGTGGTCGCCGATTACCGTGCCCCAATCATGGGTGACCAGCGAGAACTCTTCCAGTCCAATGGTATCAAAGAGGGCAATGAGTTCGTTTGCCGCCCCCTGAGAGGTGTAGTCTCCATCCCGTTTGTCAGACTGTCCATACCCTTTAAGGTCAACGGCGATCACACGATATTCCTTGCTCACCTCCGCAATCTGGTAATGCCAGGAAAACCAGCTTTCCGGCAGGCCGTGGAGAAACACCACGGGTTCACCAACACCGGCTTCCACGTAGTGCCACTTAATACCGGCAGCTTCCACAAATCTATGCTCAACCTCCAGTTCTCCGGACGATTGCTGGGGAGAAGATGTATCTATCGGTTGGGCGCAACTTGAGAGAGCCAAGCCAGTCAGAAGCAAACGAATCAAGCGAATCCACTTCATGTGTAGGCTCTGACTATACTTCGCAGCAAAATCAGACCGCGTTTCCGCCGCTGGTATTCTATCACAAAGGGCAGCCCTTTCCCGTAGCCGGAGCTTCGAGTCCGGCTTCAGCCCCACACCTCAGCAAGCCTGATTTCCGCCGAAACTGGAGGAAACGCCAGCAAGAACGCTCCGCGACGTTCATCTCGGCATCAAGGGGGTTTGGCTAAGCAGTGTAGCTGTTAAAGGACCTCTGGCAGCACCATGCGTCCTTGCTATCTCCTAGGCCCCCAGCATCTCCTTTTTGCCCAGGACTTTCTCCACATCTTTCTTAGCACTGACCCTCTGGAAGATGGCGAGGGCTTCATCCAGGTCCTCATGGGCTTTGTCTCGGTCCCCCTCCTGGCCTCGGGCCAGGTACATCAGTCCCCGCTCGTAGAGTGTCCTGGCCTCATCCCAGGGGAGCTGGTATTGCCTGTTGATTTGAATCGCCTTGTCGAAGGACTCGGCTGCCGTCTGCCAGTCTTGCTGCGCTGTGGCCATCATACCTTTGGCCAGATACACGGGTGCGGGCAGCCCGTACCAGTTCTTATCCGGCTTCAGCAGCTCAAAGCCTCTTTCCACATATTCCGCTGTTTTGTCAGGCTCCCCCATCTTGAGGTAAAGCTCGGCCAGCACCGGAAGCACCCACAGTTCGGAGACCACATTTCCGCCGCTCTGGCAGATTTCGAAGCTCTTGAGCAGGTGCTCTTCGGCTTTCGGATGGTTGTCCAGCTCCAGATTGAGGCTGCCCAGGGCGAAGGAACAGGCATTGACACCAGCAGCATTGTGCCTGTCCTGGTGAGCCGACAGGGCCGCTTGCAAAACCTCCCCAGCTTTGTCCCACTCTCCCAGGCGGAAATGGAGAAATCCCGGGCTAGCTGAGCCTTCCAGCCAGCAGGCCCCCCCTGCTCCGGGTTTCCTGTCATGACTTTCAAGCATCTGACACGCTTCCACCGCCTTCGAAATTTCCCCAGATAGAGTGTACATCAGCACCAGTGGCCGGTTCACCACGTTTAGAAACATAGCCCCTGTCTTTGCTACTTCCGAAAGAATCGTTTTTCCCCACTCCAGCGCCCGGGGCATATTGCGCACCAGGGTGTGTGTCAAGATAATCTCATGCCCACATGCCATGATTCCGAGTGGATGGCCGCCCTGAAGAGTTGGCTCCCAGTTCTTTTCCTAATATTCAATCCCCTTATCAACCTCTCCTGTGCGTGCCTGGGCAGTGCCGAGCGAGGTACCCATGAACACGCCCAGCTTACGAAAGAGGTCCACAGCCTTCTGGGCCCAAACGAGGCAGGTGGTAGGTTCCTCTGTGTGCAGATGCTGATGTGCGATGAACTGATAGGCAAATGCCTTCTCGGAGGTATCGGGCCCCTGCTCGGCAATGGCCAATGCAGCCTCCATGTGCTTGAGCGCTTCCACCTCGTTCCCCGACCCTAGAGGCGCACCGGCAAGGATCCTCGCCAGCCTTACGTGGGCCATGGCCACGTTGGGAAGGTCGCCAACCTCCTGATACAGCTTGAGGGCTTCCTGACCATGCTCTACGGCAGCGCTGAAGTCTCCGCTGGCCGCTTCGCTCTCTGCCAGCTTCCTCAACACCTCTGCCTTCTTGGCCAACTCTTCTTCCATTATTGCCCTCCTTTCTCCATCAGCTTCAGGGCAGTCTCATAGTATCGCCTGGCTTGGTTCCAGGCGAACAGCCTGGTTGCCTTATCCCCGGCCTTCTGACAGTAGTCAACAGCCTTGGACAGGTCATTCCCCTCAACAAAATGGTATGCCAGCGCTTCCAGATGGTCGTCTATCTTCCTGGCATATACCTTCTCCACCGCCTCTCCCACCTTCAGGTGGTGCCTTCTCCTTCGGACCGGGCTGATGCCTTCATAAAGTACATCTCTGAGCTGAGTGTCGGCAAAGGCGTAGACTTCCTCACCCGGGATGTGCCTGTCCACAACTAAGCGGGTTTGCAGGCACTTATCAATCACGTCGATCAATCCGTCTTCGTCCAGGCCAGTGATCTCTGTCAGCACTGGAAAGCTGAAGTCTCTGCCAATCACCGCCGCCGCACTAAGGACATGGGATGATTCCTCGTCCAGGCACTCCAGCCTTTTCTCAACTACCTCCTTGATGCCTCGAGCAACATGCACCTGAGAAAGATCGGTCACTCCCCAGCCTTTTTCCACCGGGTAGACTGCTCCCTCTTCTACCAGGGAGCGCAGCACCTCCTCGACAAAGAAAGGGTTGCCTTCCGTCTTGCTATAGAGAAGGTCGCGCAGCTCGCTGGGAACCTCCTCGCCAAAGGTTTGCCTAACCATTTGACAAACGTCATCAAAGGCCAGCCGCTTCAAGGGAAGCGCATGAAATAGTCTCTCCCGGTTTATTTCAGCAACCGTTCGGGAGAGGGAACGCTGGTCCTCCAGTTCCAGGTCGCGGTAGGCACCCACAACCAGGAGACGCGCAGTGGTGATGGCCCGCGCCATATGATGCAAAAGCTCCATCGAGGCGTCATCGAACCACTGCAGATCATCGAGGAATAGCGCCAGGGGAGCCTCTTTGGAGATGTTGACGAAGAACTGAGTAACCGCCTCAAAGAGACGGATATGTTCTTGCACAGAGGGGCCGGGCACTGAAGGAGGAATGCTGCCTAGCTTCTCGCCAACCTCCGGCACCAGTTTCGCCAAATCTGGGGCGAAACTGCCCACCGCTTTGAACAGAAGAAGCTGTGGTGCCCAGCGGAAGCACTCCTTGATAATATCACTCCACGGGTGGTAGGGCACAGCGCCCTCGCGCTCGTAGCCCCTGCCTATCAGGCACTGGGCGCCCCGGAGCTTGGCATAGCTTCTCAGTTCATAGGCTAGCCTGGTCTTACCAATGCCAGCCTCTCCGGTGATAAAGGCTAGGCTGCCTTCACTTCTTAAGGTTGCATCGAGGCAGGGCCTGAGCGTTCTCATCTCCTGCTCGCGGTCCACTAGGGGCTGGGCCCACCGTGGTTCGGGCGTGGGACTAGCCTCAGCCACTTTCTCCCACGTTGGCACCTCCACGGGTGCCGGTCTGGCTTCTACTGGCTCAGCTACAGACTTGAGAGCCTGGAGGAGTCCACCAGCTGACGGGTACGGCTTGTCCGGGTCTTTAGAAAGAAGCTTCATGATGACCTGCTCCAGGGCTTCTGGAATCTCCGGGGTTATCCTTCGAGGCATCATGGGCAGGTCATTGATATGGCTGAAGATAACCTTCACCGGGTCGTCACCGGGAAAGGGAGGCCTTCCGGCCACCATCTCATAGAGAACGGATCCCAGAGAATAAAGGTCCGACCTCACATCGGAGGGCTTCCCCAGGGCCTGCTCGGGAGGCAGATAAGCAGGAATCCCCACTATCACCCCTCTCTGGGTGAGCTTGGGCCCGCCGAGCGCCCTCGCTAAGCCGAAGTCCATCAGCTTGGGCAGCCCCTCGGAGGTAATCATGATGTTCTCCGGCTTGATGTCGCGGTGCAGGATGCCGTGAGAATGGGCATATTCCAGGGCCTGGCAGACCTGGCTCCCGATTCTGAGGGTCGTGCCCCCATCGCAGCGGCCACCAGGTTGAGAGCTAATCAGGCCACCGAGGTTGGGGCCATCGACGAACTCCAGGATGAGATAGTGGCTTTCGTCCTCCTGACCGATGTCAAAGATGGAGACGATGTGGGGATGGGAAAGGCTGGCAGTAGCCCGGGCTTCCCGTTCGAAGCGGGCGAAGGATTCCTGGTCAAGGCCTTCGCCCTTGATGACCTTAACCGCCACAGTGCGGCCAAGTCTGGTATCGTCGGCCTTGAAGACGATGCCCTTGCCACCCTCTTCGCAACTTTGTACCTGCCGCCTTGGAACGATTCAAACAAATCTCATCTCCCCCCATCCTCACGCGGATGTACCCAGCTATAGCCGTTGACCGTCATCAGCTATTGCGGCTTGCGTGGCACAATGATACTCTCAGCCGAGAGTCCGGTCAATACGTTGAATTTGTCGATGGCATACCATTGACTCACTTTCTTTCAGTAATCATGTAGTGCGAGGTTTTAGCCTCGCCTGGGCCTCTTAAGCGACCCTGAAACGGCGCACTGCATTGGTTGGATTGCTCTGTGGCCACCCACCCGCCTGCCCCGACGGGAGGGGGTTACAGGAAGGGAGATTCTGTTCCACCCTCACCTAGCCTCTCCCATCAAGGGAGCCTTGCCTTAAAAGTCCCAATTCTCGATGGCTTTTGGGGCAACTGGCTCTTTTGCCTCAAAAGTCTGCCAGAACATAGGCTCTAATCCTAGTTCGTAAATGGACTGAATAAGAACACAGATATTATGGCAAAGTACCTTGCACAAGACTTCATTGACCTGAGCCACTGGTGATTTGGAGCGAACCCAGCCACCGAACTTCATCTTAATCATGGAGAAGACCGTCTCGACATTAGACCGCTTGTGGTAGTGCTGCAAGAACCTTTCCTGATTGAAGTTGTAGAAATGCCACATGCGATTCCAGAGACCATCAAAGCCATCCGCTCTATTCCCAATGCCATTGGTGTTACTCTTGAACGGAATGTAAGCTGTACCGCCTGCTGCTTGGATTGCACGAAGATTACGGCGGCTAGAATAGGCTTTATCTGCCGATACTTCGTTGATTGGGAATATGCGAGCGGTTGTTTCCAGCAAGGGGATAAGCTGGGGTGCGTCAGCCGATTCATAGGGTGTTGCCTCAACGCTGGTGACGACATGGGTTTTGACACCGCACATAAGGTGAGTTTTCACCCATGTTTGCTTGCTGCGCTCTTTGCCCCACTTATGGTCGAACCATCGAGAGTATGTCGTGGTAGCGAAGCCAGAGGAGTCAATGGCAAAATCGGCTTCTACGGCTTTCAACGGGCTTGCACTCTGCTCAATCAGAGACTTGAGCAATGGAGTCAATTCTGGATTTTCGAGATAGCGGAAAGCACTGTTGTAATGTGCTGCCTTAGAAATCAAACCTTTAGATTCGGATTCTTTCAATTCACAAGTGAACCTACGTCCAGACATCATTGCATAGGTTCTAGATGCGAGGCCGAACACCACATCGGCTAGAGGCAATCTCGGCCTACCGAAAGTCTGTGGCGGTTGAGGAATGCCAGCGCATAATTCCTTCAGCAACTCGACAAATCGCTCTTGTTCGTGGGTTTGGGCTTCGTTGTACACAGGCCAATCTTGGGTACAGGTGAGTTTGACAGATTGCGTATAGGTAACACTCCCGTCTGGCTTGGTTTCCTTTTGAACTACGTACTCGACTGCGTGAATATGCTTGCACGGCTGTTGCCGCTTCTCAAAATCGGGGCAGGTACAAAACGGGTTACCGTGGTCGAGGTTCACAACATAAGTACCATTACCAGACTGTGAAGGCACTTTCCAACCCAATTTGTTTCTTTCGACATTGCTGGTTGCTGCTATTACTAATCCTTTTTCTTGTCTTGCGTCCATTTCACCACTCCTTGTCTTGTTTCCTTATTCTATATCTATAATAGCATACACTGTCTATAGTTGTCAATACCTTTTGGCTGTAATTCCAAAAAAAACGGTAAATTGTCGTGGATGACCTATTGACAACGACATACTTTGTATGTTATTATGGTTTGTAATGAGTGAAGTACAAGACAGAATTACAGAACTGCAAGAGAAGGGATGGACGCTGGCAGCATTGGCGGACGAGTTAGGTGTAACTGTTAATGCGGTTCAAAAGTGGAAGGCGGGAGACAGAAACCCCAGTAATGATAAGGCGGTTCTTGTACTATTAGGTCAACTTGCCAAACGGAAACGGATACCGAAAAAGCGGCGATATACAGCGGCTAGCAGACCCCAATCGTACATCCGTGTTTCCCGCTTGGCAGGTATAGTCTCATCCACAAAGAGAAGAGCCTGACCATATTGTAACGGCCAGGCACTTATGATAGTATCAGTTAAACAACCGTAGCGATGTTAAGGGCTAGTACGAGTAACCTTTAACAGCCTTTGGATTATTATATCACGCCCAAAGGAGGGAAATCAAAAATGGAAGCTACGGTTGAGCAGACGGAGATTGTAGTTGAAATGGCGAAGACACCAAAAAGGCAGGCAACGCCTAGAAGGAAAGCATCACCATCAAAGCCATTGATTACACGAACAAGAAAACCATCTCCACCTAAACGCAGGAGGAGATAGTGTGTAATGTCAGATGTAATCCCTCATTTATACTTAGATACAAACATCATCCTTGACTTTGTTCATAACAGATGGAAACCATCAGTAGACCTTTTTGAAAAGATTAGGGCTAGGAATTGGCAATGCACGACTTCGCATTTTTCAGCACTTGAAATGTTGGATTCTGAGCAGTTTGAAGTTTGTATCCAGAAAATGAGATTGAAAGGTCTTTCGTGGACTCAAGTAATGAGCAGAATACCCGAACGCCGAGGTAAGAAATATGGTCTTTCTGCCCAACAATTAACAACTGTCTACGAGGACTTGTTTGATTCAATTTCACTTATCAAGGATTGTGTAACTTTTGTTTATCCCCATCAAGAACTATGGATTGATGCTGAGCGATATTTGTATTCAACAAACATCGGGGCACGAGATGCTATTCATTTAGCTACTGCTAATGGTTATGGATGCAATATACTAATAACCCGTGACAAACATTTTCGCAAAATAGCAGATGAGTATACTGTAGCCACGTTCCCTGAGAATATACTCAATGCTATTAAAGAACTAGGGGACAAACAAACTTAGGGGGTAGATACGATGGCTATTTCAGGCAAGCACGGATTCAGCAACGAGAACATTGCGAAAGCCCCAACAGATGACGGAGTCTATGTACTGTATGACCGCAGAGAAGTAATCTATATCGGCAAAGGCAAAGGGACAAATGGTATAAGAAGTCGACTACAATCCCATAAGCGTGGAGATGTAGGGCGATGTACACAACAAGCTACCGCTTTTCGTTGTCGGCGTCATACCAAGCCACTGACATACGAAAGAAGGCTTTTGCTAGAGTACAAGCGAAAGTATAGCAAATTGCCTCGCTGCAACGACCTAATTCCTTAACCCTTATGGTTGCTCTACGGTTTGCAGTGTCCTAGAGCGACACCTGTCCCAACAAATTGCCCGTCTTTATCGAACTGAAAATCCCGATTCCCGAATAGTAGACTGTCCCCGATTATTTGAAGCCTGAATTCATCTCCTGATGGGGCAACGCTGAATACCAGAGTCAACCCACTGACTTCAGCATCGTCTATCGTTTGTTCCCTAATCTGAACAAACTTAGTTCCTGATTGGTAATCCTCCATATTTCCCCCTTTGTTATTATTTGGAGGACGTTACCTTAGAAATGACTTTTAGGGCAGCTCCCCGACTTTTAGGGCAGCCGCCACTTCTAAGGCAAAGCCCATCAAGGGAGAGGAACAACTGATGTATTATCCCCCGTGGAGGTGAAGGCAAGCTGGGTTGGATGGGAAAAGCCGTCCCATCCCCCACCCACCCAGGAACAGGCAAAAGAGGACATAGGT
>JADHWZ010000100.1 GCA_016783225.1 Dehalococcoidia bacterium
TATCACTATGGCGGCGAAGATCAAGAACCGCCACTCGTAAATCTCGCCTGTCTTCAGGAACTCCATAAGAGGATACAGGACGTACACTCCTAGCACCGGCCCATAAATGCTAACGATACCGCCAAAAACCACCCATATTATTGCCTGGAAGGACAACGCGACATCCAGGGTAAACGGGCCGGCGATTCTCAGGATGTGTGCGTACATGGCGCCGGCAATTCCAGCGAAGAAACCACCTACGGCGAAAGCCAGTATCTTATATCTTACCGTGTTGATTCCGCTGGCGCGGGCCGCGATCTCATCCTCGCGAATAGCATGGAAAATAATCCCGGTTCTGACCAGGCTGCTTTTGGCATCGGTGAGCTTCCACATTATGAACACGGAGACAATCATGACCACCAGTGAGATGTAGAAGCTGACCGTCTTTGATTCGGAAAGTCGGTCAAGGCCGGAAACGCCCAGCTCACCACCGGTGAAGTCGGTGAAGGCGAATATGATACCGAGAAGGATAAGAGGAAAGGCCAGGGTGACCAGCGACAGGTAGGGACCTCTCAGCCTTAACGCTGGTAGACACATGAGTACGCCGGCTAGAACCCCGGCTAAAGCCCCGATGGGTATTGTCGCCCATGGTTGCCAGCCCAGGTCTCTATTGAGAAAAGCCGCTGTGTAGGCGGCAACGCCGAAGAAGAGAGCATGACCAAAGTTGATCTGACCGGTATAGCCAGATATGAAGTCCCAGCTGACGGCGAAAATAACAAACAGATTGGCAAATGTAAGAACGCGCAGGAGAAATGGCTGTATCCCAATTGGCTGCGTAAATAAGGGGAAGAGAAATAAGAGCAGGAAGAAGATTAAGGCTATCAGCCTGCCCGGGATGGCGACCACATCACCCTGGAAGTCCTTAAGCAGCCGTCTAAACAATTACAGTCTCTCCTCTTCAAAAACTACGCCAAATAGCCCCTCGGGTCTAAACACAAGTACTGCTACCATGACGGCGAGGGCAAACGCCCCTTTGAGAAAGGCGCCTGTCGGCAGCAAGTAAACGACCAGAACCTCGACCAGCGCCAGAATGAATGCCCCGATGAAGCTTCCCTTGATGCTTCCCAGGCCCCCCAGAACGATGATTGCCATCATCATTATGAATGGAGGCATCCACATGTGTGGTTCAAGAACCAGCGTTGGAGCTACCAGGACTCCGGCAATAGCCGCTAGGCCTGACGCCAGGCCCATGACTATCAAGAGTATTCTGGAGACGTCTATGCCCATCAGGTTGGCGATCTCCGTATCCTGAGCTGTAGCCCTGATGGCAATGCCCAATCTTGTCTTTGACAGGAGTGCCCATACACCAACGAGAACAAGTAAGACTGCGACGAATGTCAGTATATGCTGGAAAGAAACCTTGACGCCGATTATGTGCCAGTACCCTGAAACGAAGGCCGGCGCTCCAAGATAGTGACCGCCAAAGGCTGGCACCAGAAGGATATACTCCTGAAAGACCATAGCCAGGGCGAGGGTAACCAGCAACACGGTTACGTGATGCTCACGTATGCGGTCAATGAACAACTTGTAGGCGCCGCCTGTTATGAACATGGCGAACACGGCAGACAGGATGATTGCCTTGGTAAGCGATACATCTGCTCCCATGCCAAGAACGAATCCTGTGCCGAACCACACCAGGAGCACCGCAATGACGGCAGACAGGATAATTGACACGATAGAGGGCACGCGGAGAAGGACGAACAAGCTATAGGTGCCGACTGACATGAGGGATGCAACGACCAGCGCCAGGACAATTGCTGAAACGGGGTTCAAACCGAGCAGTAGAGAACAAGTATACAGAGCGTAGGCTGCCAGCATGTAGAACGCAGTATGTGCCAGGTTTAGCATCCTGGCCACGCCGAAGATGAGGGAAAAGCCGATGGCGAGAAGGGCATAAACCCCTCCCTTCACCAGTGTGTTTACTATGATTCCCTCAATCATGACTTAGCTTAACCTAGATGTTACCAAACAGCGACCTGCTTTGCAAGCTCTCTCTGTGGAGACCCCAGGCTGTCTGCAGGCGGCCTGGGGTCTCCAGATACGGCTAAAAAACTGGTTACTATTCGAATGTCAAGGTGTGCGCTATTTCGGAGAAGAGTGCTTCATCGTAGGGAGAGAACATGTCTATGGTCCACACCGTGGCGCGGACCCACTTGTCGCCCTTCTGCACTACAAGGTAGAAGGTATCGAGCGCATACGTCCCGGACGTGAATTTGACTTTGCCCTCAACAGCAGGGGTGCCATCTGCCAGGGTTGTCTCACTCTCAGAGACAACTTCAACATCCGTATAGCCTGTTGCCTCCATGTCGGCAACCATTTCATCCGCCGCGCTGCCCTCTGCCACGTCGTAAACGGCAATGCTTATCCCTGGAACGAACGCCGGCACACCGAATGAAGCCACAGCGCTCGCTGTCACGTTCTCCGGGCGCTCTCCCCAGGCCGACGGGTATTTGACCGAGAAAGCGGGGTCGGCGTTGGTGAATGTTGCTGCTTCAAATGACAGCGCACCCTCCTCAGGTGCAGCTTCCTCTTCAGGTGCAGCTTCCTCCGGAGGTGGCTCGGTCGCTGCCTCGGCCGTCAACCTGTCGATCACCCGCGGCGGTGCCACCCAGGTGATGGTGCCCTCATAGAATACGTCTTCCCAGTCGCCCGTGCCGAAGTTCGGCCAGACGTTTTTCTTCACGCCATCCTGCCACTGCGTGGCGATGCCTGTGGCATAGCCCGGACCGTACTTCACATCGTGAGGGTTCCCATACGGGTTGTCTTCTAGACTCGTGAAGACGAGGCGGGCGGCGGCTCCGTCCTCGTCCCACTTTTCAAGCTCGGCAACAACCGCGTCGGCATCCAGAGTCCCCGCCCTTTCGGCACATTCCGCTAGCAGGATAACGGCATCGTTAGTGCTAGCAGTGTATGTGGGGGTCTGTCCGGTCTTGGCGATAAAGGCCTCAATGAAGGGAAGGGTTTTGCTCGTGAAAGCTACTCCCTCGCAGTATGTGTTCAGGGTGGTTTCATAGTTGCCGAAACCGCCGGTTGCATCCCAGAAGCCGTCCTTCTGCGATTCAACGTTGATGCCTACCGAAGCCGCTGGTACCTCGAGTTCTCCCCATGACTTGGCATAGGGAATACCCAGCGGGCCGGAGATAATAGGCATGATGATGTCAGTGTTAGCAGCTTCTATGGCTGTCATCTCCGCTGTGAGTTCGGTGGCTGTAGGCGATGGTCTCCAGGTGCCGGAGACTTCCATTCCAAGCCTCGCAGGAATGAGCGCTTCCATGGCGCCCACCATGGCGTCGGCCCACTGCGCGCCTTCAGCGCAGATGGCTACTCTCAGAGGCCTTTGTATGCCCGTCTGCTGTTTCAGTATGCCTCCAGCCATCCCCACTTCCATCAGCGTGTTCCCGACCAGATGGTTGTTACAGATTGGCGTTACCCTGAAGAAGTACTTGTAGCGGTCGTAATCATCGGCCACCACTGTACAGAGTTCCAAGGTAGCGGCGCCACAATCGAGGAAGATGGTCTGATAGTCCATGGCGACTTCCTGCATGGCGAATACGCCTTCAGTCCTGAAACCGCCGATGACGAAGTCCGCCCCGTCGACCGTTATCAGCCGCTCCATTGCCGAGGCAGCATCATCAACGCTGAGTATCTCGTTTGAGTCTGACTTTATCAGCTCGATCATGTATACCTCGTCACCTATCGTTACACCACCAGCGGCGTTGACTGTGTCCCGTCCTATCTCAGCACCCCACCAGTGGTGTTCGCCCTGGACATATGCCATCGGGCCGATGACGCCGATCTTGATCACGTTTTCCTCTGCAGGGGCAGCGCAGGCAGGAAGCACCAGCGCTATCAACAAAACACAACTAAGCAATAAGAAAAGAACCTTTTTCACTATGTAATTGACCTCCTTCTAACAGTTCTGAGTCATATGACCTTACTCACCAGCAGGCAGTGCCCAAGCACCCACTGCCTCCGGCCTATAGCTCGATTTCTTACGGGCTACCACCCCCTTCCATTACTTTTGTTCTTTGTATCTGCGTGACCTTGCGCTCACCACCCGCCTGAGGAATTCTGAACTTGATGGGCGGCAAGTGAGCAAACATAGTTGACGGAGATGATTAACGCACCACGCCTTTGCGCTGTCTTGGAACATTATACTACATCCGTCAAGCCCCCGAATTGAATCATCTAAAATGTAACCCAAGAGGCACATGTCTGGAAGCGAAAGACCAAAAACCAAGAGGTAGAATGACACGCAAAAGCGGGAGTGCTGTTCCTTATTTCTGACAGCTTGTCCGGCGGATTTCTTTTTGGATTTTCACTTGTGATTTTCATTGTTGCATTTTGACTCTTACATTGTATTGGCGCGGTGGGTGGGTAGCGGACGGGTGCGGCCTGCCCCGTTTGCTGCTGTCCCCTGTCCCTTGACAGGAGAGGGGAAGAGTGAGGTTCAGATAGGTATGAAGACCCAGTCGTGCGATTACCCCAAAGAAAGGCGTGGTTACCGCGACCACTATTGGAAAACTGATCTCGTTCGGATAGATGCGTGACTCCGCTGCATCATCATGGAAGTATGCGTTATTCTAGCTTGGGGCGCGCAGAAGCGGCGGCCATGCTACAGCAACTGGAGTAGGGACAGGTCTTTAGACCTGTCCGAAGTGGACAGACCTGGAGGTCTGTCCCTACGATTCTGAGAGAACAGAGACGTGTCACCAATGTACTGAACGAGTACAAAAACTGATCTCGCTCGGATAGATAGGTGACGCCCACCTGGTGTCACTATCAGGAAAATGAGAAGTATGTAGTGCGAGGCTTTAGCCTCGCCCAAACCCCACCCAGGCGACCTTAAAAGGTCGCACTACTTCTCCCCACCACAGCCCTCTTGTGCAACGATAAGGGTAACAAAAGAGGGGAGATGGAGTGTCACCAATGTACTGAACGAGTACAAAAACTTGACAAACTGTGCGGATTGTGCTAGATTATAAGATGTCCCAAGTGATCGAGCTAGGACCGGGGAGGTAGAGGCTCAGCGCAAGGTAGGCGATGGCCGAAAAGCGCGAGGCAAGAGCAACCGGGAGGGGCGAGGTTACTTGGGACTCGTTTGTTTTTCCCACCCTTCTTCAATCAAGCCGGGATTCAGTGCGCCGATAAAGGGCAAGTTCCTATACTCTCCGTGGTAGTCCAGCCCATAGCCGACCACGAACTCGTCTGGAACCTCAAAGCCGATGTAGTCAAGCGGGACGTCGGCAAGGCGACGGGCTCGCTTATCGAGCAGCGTACAAACGTGCAGGGTGGCTGGTTTGTGCGACGACAGATGGTTCAGCACGTAGTTGAGAGTCATGCCGGTGTCAACGATGTCCTCGACCATCAGTACATCAAGTCCGGCTATGCTGGTGTCGAGGTCCTTGGTTATCTTGACTGCTGGGTCGGCGTCGCCGCCATAATAGGAAATTGCCATGAAGTCTACGGTGAGCGGCAGAGAAATGTGTTGCATCAGGTCAGCCATAAAACAGATGACGCCCTTGAGGATGCCAACCAGGACAAGTTGCCGCCCCACGTAGTCGCGGGAAATACGTGTGGCCAGGGCTTTGGTCTGCCGCTCAATCTGAGTGTGGCTGAATAGAACCCGGTCTATTCCCTCCACCTTTGTCTCGCCCAATGCCCCGTAGCCGTACTTGGCCAGCAATCGCAGGTAGTCCTTCTTGTTGAGAAGCTTGATGTTGACTTCAGGATGAACTTCTCTAAGACGCCGCAATTTCCGATTCTTTTCTGTAATCAGGCTTTGTTTGAGGGTGGTCAGCTCGATGTAGAGGTCCAGCTCCGGCAGGTAGAAGTCGGGAGTGAACATTTCTGCCACTTTGTCGCCGTCCCAGGCTAGAGGGAAAGAGCGGGGTTCATAAAGCCACTCGATGCGGTAGAAATCAAGTAATCTGGCAAATTCCTCTTCGCTGGGATGACCGAAGCTGGATGGCCTTAATGATGAGGCAGGTGCCTCGGGCGTCTCCCTCGGCTCTCGCCGTTTGGTTACCGTTTTGCTGTGGCCAGCTTGTAACGCCTGATGAAGTTCCGCTTTTTGCAGGGTAGCGGCGATTATGTTTGCCACGGCGGATAGGAAGTCCTTGTGGGTCTGTGAGAAGTGTCTTGGCTCTTCAGTGTAGATTCGGATTTCTCCTACAACTTCTCCTTTTTGTAGTAGAGGTGCTCCAAGTACGGAGCTTATTTTCTCCATCTCGGCTGCCTCGGGATACTGGGCTCGCTTGTCTTGTGAGATATCGAAGATAGCCGCCACTTTTCCTTCCACGATATCAGGAAGGCTCTTACGGGCATTGAGCGCTCCTTTCCGAAGATACATATCGCTGAGGCCATGGGCAGCTACGATGTCGAGATACTCTCTTTGGGGGTTGAGGAGCATTATGGTGCATCCAGCGGCTCTCAGTGCCTTGGCTGTGCTCTTGGCGATAGAGTTGAGGGCTTTCTTGAGAGATAGAGACGAGTTAGCTGTCTTGGCTATTTGCTTGAAGGCTTGAAAGTAGCTTTTATCTGGGTTGTCCATGCCTCCTCCTCCCGGGGGTGCTCCTGCCGGCCTATCCGCACTTAGTGTAGCCACAGCCGGGGCAGATGTGGCAGCCCTCTTGATAGATGAGGATGTTGCCGCATTCAGGACATTGCCCCGCCCAGTTCTTTGTTACTCCAAGCTCTTTGGGGCTAGTGCTGTGTTTATCCCTGATGTATTTCTCCAGTACACTGCCTATGGCGTCACCGCAGGAAAGGACAGCACGGCCTTGCTCCCAGGCAACAGAGGGGCAGCGGATGGCACGTAGCTGTTTAGCCACGGAGGCTATGTCAATGCCTGACCTCAAGGCTAAAGAGATGAGTCGGCTTGTGGCTTCCAATTGCGCCGAAGCACACCCACCAGCTTTTCCCAGGCTGGAAAAGACTTCGCAGATTCCCTCGTCATCGAAGTTCACGGTGACATAGAGGTAACCGCAGCCAGTGGTTACTCGCTCGGTAATTCCTTTAGTAACTTTGGGCCGTGCTCTTGGGCTGAGTTCACTTTCAGGTATCGCTTCGACATGGTTGACAGTCAGAACCTGGCTCTCACGGCTGCGGTCCCGGTAGATAGTTATTCCTTTTAGACCTGACTTGTAGGCGAGCATATACACTTCACCTACATCTTCCGGCGTGGCTTCGTGGGAGAGATTGACTGTCTTGGAAACGGCACTGTCAGTGGACCTCTGGAAAGCCGCCTGCATTTTCACGTGCCACTCCGGAGTTATGTCATGAGCACTGACGAAGACGTCCTTTATCCAGTCGGGGATATTTTCGATGTCCCGGAGCTTCTTCCCTTCAGCTAGTTGTTCCATCAGTTCCGAGGAATAGAAACCTTGGTCTTTCGCTACCTGCTCAAAATATGGGTTCACTTCTATCAGTTGTTTACCATCCAGGATATGCCGCGTATAGACAAGAGCAAAAAGAGGCTCAATGCCGCTGGAGCAGCCAGCGATTATGCTTAGTGTGCCGGTGGGAGCGATGGTAGTCCGCGAAGCATTTCTTGGCCTCAATCCATTACAGGTGTCGTAGATGCTGCCCTTGAAGGCGGGGAACAAGCCTCGCTGCTCTCCCAGCTTTACAGATTCCTTGGTCGCTTCTTCAGATATGAAGCGCATAAGGGTCTCAGCTACCTCCAGCGCCCGGTCAGAGTCATAAGGCATGGCCAGCATGATTAGCATGTCGGCAAAACCCATGACGCCAAGCCCTATCTTTCTGGTGGCCTTGGTCATCTCGTCTATCTGAGGCAATGGGAATTTGTTGACATCGATGACATCGTCGAGAAAGCGGACACCTAGTCTGGTAGTCTGTCCCAGCCTCTCGTAGTCAATTTCAGGTTGGGCACCGTCACGTTTGACCATCGTGGACAGGTTAATCGAGGCCAGATTGCAGGACTCGAAGGGAAGTAGGGGTTGTTCGCCACATGGATTTGTGCTCTCTATTTTGCCCAGGTTGGCAGTGGGATTATCCTTGTTAATGCGGTCGATGAAGACGATGCCAGGGTCACCGATACGCCAGGCCATGTCTGTGATTTTCTCGAACACTTCTCTGGCGTTGAGTTTGCCAACTGCCTCTTTGGTGCGTGGATTCAGCAAATCGTAGTCTGTGTTCTTCTCTACAGCATCCATGAACTCCGTGGTAACGGCGACGGATAGATTGAAGTTAGTCAATGCCTTCGGGTCATCCTTAGCTGAGATGAATTCCAGGATATCAGGG
>JADHWZ010000101.1 GCA_016783225.1 Dehalococcoidia bacterium
CCGTAGTGGTCGGGATGCAGATGGGTAATTACGATTTGACTGATGTCGGAGAAGTCAAACCCGTTGGCCTTCAGATACTCCCCTAACGCGGAGAAGGCTTCCGGAGTGTTCCAGCCGGTATCAATCAGGAGGTTGCCCTGGCTCCCATCAATCAGGTAGGCATTGCTGTGGTCCAGCGGCCCCCCGGGCAGCGGAAGCTTTATCTGGTAAACGCC
This sequence comes from Dehalococcoidia bacterium, assembly GCA_016783225.1. Next base: position 216 of record JADHWZ010000101.1, read on the forward strand.
TTGGATTATTTCCATGTGTACTCGTCCTCCTAGATTGAAAAGGCCTGTTCGCCAGCGTAGCGGGCGTCAGCGCCGAGTTCCTCTTCTATCCTGAGCAGTCGGTTATACTTGGCTACTCTCTCGGTGCGACAGGGGGCACCTGTCTTTATTGCCCCGGCATCGACTGCCACCGCCAGGTCGGCTATAGTCGTGTCTTCAGTTTCGCCCGAGCGGTGGCTGATTATAGTCGTCCAGCCCACTTCGTGCGCCCTTCTTATTGCCGCCAGTGTTTCGGTGAGCGTCCCTACCTGGTTGGGCTTTATGAGGATGGAATTAGACGCCTTCTGGGCAATGCCCCGCTCGAGGCGCTCGAGGTTGGTGGTGTAGAGGTCGTCGCCGACCAGCCTGATCTTCTTGCCAAGCTGAGAGGTCAGCAGCTTCCAGCCGAACCAGTCGTCTTCATCCAGCCCGTCTTCAATGCTGATCATGGGGTAGCGCGCTACCATCTGGGAGTAGTAATCAACCATCTCAGCGCTGGAATGAGTTACCCCTTCCCGGGACAGAATGTACTTGCCGTTGTCATAGAAGCTGCTCGCCGCCGGGTCCAGGGCGATGAAGCATTCCTTGCCGGCTTTGTAGCCGGCCAGCTCAATAGCCGTCAGGATTAGCTCTATTGCCTGTGCGTTGGAGGCCAGTGACGGCGCAAAACCACCCTCATCACCGACATTGCTGTTCAGGCCTCTGTCTTTTATGACTCTCTTGAGCGCGTGGTAGACCTCGGTGCCCATTCGAAGCGCCTCGCTGAAGCTGGCAGCGCCTACCGGCACCACCATGAACTCCTGGAAATCCGTAGAATCGGCGGCGTGCTTCCCACCGTTAAGAATGTTCATCATGGGTACCGGCAAAAGGTGGGCGCTGGAGCCGCCCAGATGACGGTATAGTGGAACGGCCGCGGAATTCGCCAGAGCTTTGGCTGTTGCCAGGGATACTCCCAGCATGGCATTGGCGCCGAGGTTGGATTTGTTGGCAGTACCGTCAAGGTCGAGCAGCTTCTGGTCGATCGCCGCCTGGTCTGGGACCGGCATGGTAGCCAGCGCCAATGCAATCCGATGGTTAACGTTGCTGACTGCATTGAGGACTCCCAACCCGCCGTACCTGCCCTTATCGCCGTCCCGCAGCTCCACAGCTTCGTACTTGCCGGTGCTGGCTCCCGAGGGCACCGCTGCCACGCCGACCGCGCCATCAGATAGCTCCACCCTGACTTCGACGGTGGGATTCCCTCGCGAGTCCAGGATCTCCTGGGCTCTGATGGCCCTGACGGACGCCGATGTTGATTCCATTGGCCGATTCAACGTAGCTTCTGACCTTTGGCTAATGAAACAGCCTTCTCCACCGCGTCGACTGCATCTTCCGCCTCGATGATGGACTTGTCTTCTTGCCCATTTCTGGACAACGACCAGGTATTCAGCCCGATGACCGGGGTTTCACTCTTCAGCGCGAATGAAATCTCGCTCAACGTGCCGTAGTCGCCGTCGATAGCAATTACCGCTTGAGCTGACTTGACCACGGCTATGTTTCTGGCCTCACCAAGTCCTGTGGCCACGGGGATTTGGACATAGGGGTTGGACGTAGCCGGGTCGTCGCCGGGCAGTATGCCTACGGTCGGTCCAGACTCAATTGTCGCTCCCCGGCACGCTGCCTCCATGACCCCGCCCAGGCCGCCGCAGACCAGGATAGCCCCCCGCTTGGCCAGCTCTCTGCCTACGGTCTCGGCCAGCGCCGCTTCCTGGGCAGAGCACTGCCCTCCGCCGATAACGGCGATGATTAGCTTCCTGTCCGAGTCCGGCTTTGCAGGGGTCATTCGTTCGCGCTTATCAAGCGCCCTTATTAAGCGCGCTTATCAGGTGGATTCGGCAGCAATTATACCATTCGAGCCCAGATGGCAGCAAAATGAATTTTTGATCAGTAACTGTCAACTGTTGGTCGGTGAGAATCCCAGGCGGCCATCAAATTGAACCTTCAAAACTCTGTGAGCTAATGCCCGGAGAAGTTGAACCCAAGGACGCAAATAACTCAGAGCGCAAGTCCCACTTTTCCCCAGCCTCTCAACAAGTAAAGAGTTTATTCTATTTGTATCTTGTCAGGTTCGGAAAAGCGGAGCTGCTCCCTGAGCGGGGGGCCGGACTTCTGTCACACGCGAATTTAGCGCGTCGAAGATTGATAAAGTTAAAGAGGCTACTGCACTTACTTCAACAACCTTAGGTCCGTGTAGGGCGATATCAGGCTTCAATACTGCTCTTCAATGGGCGAGATGGGTGATGGCACATAGTCATCAAAGTAAGTAGGTTCTTTGAGAGATTTTATATGGTCGACCAGCTCCGCTTGTTCTTGATCCGTCTTCTTTACCATTGAGTAAAAGTCACTTCTTTCAGCGATAGAAAGCTTCTGAGTGGCGACTATCATTGCTCGCTTTACCAAATAATCCGCTTCTTCATTGAATTTGTTCATCAGGTGATATCTTTCATGCTCGTTTCCAAACTTACCTAGTAGCAATAATGCCTTTGAACGAGTTAGGGAATGCTTATCTTTGTCAAAAGCTATATCCCTAAACACGTGTAACTCGGCTTGGCTAAAGGGCTGGAATCTCAGCAAGCAACCCAGTATGCACATTTCTTGCCATTCATAAATGTTGGCATGCCCCTTAAGGAACTTCACTAATTTCTTCTTGAAGATATCCTGAGGAAACACACTGAAGAATCGAGAAAACGTGTCAGCAGAACCTGGCATGGCTTCGAGCTTGTCAATCAATCTCATCCCTACAGCCTCGATTTCCTTATCCCTACCTCCATAAATCTCTCTCAGACGGACAAAACAATTGACAGCAAATCTGAGATGTCTATCGGCAAAGGCATTGCTTGAATCGAAGCTCCTTTGGAATAGATCGTTTAATAAAGGCATTCCCAATTTTTTAATGAAGTCCTCATCGCCCAAGCTAAGAATAGTTTGAATGGTGTCCATGTCTTGACGCCTTGGATCACGCAGTTGTTCCTCGACTTCTGAAGAAGCGAGAATCTGAGTCTTTTTTTCATTAAGATCTAGGCCAATACGTCTTAGCTCGCCAATCAATGTTTTAAGAGCAATTTTTGCATCGATTCTGCTTTTCGCTAGAATTCGTATGTCATCCGAATAACGCAAGTAGCGAAGATTCTTATTGCGAGACAAGAGGGCATCGACGTGGGAAAGAAAAAGGTTAGCTAATATAGGTGAGGCATTGCCTCCTTGAGGTAACCCAAATCCCTTGTTTCGCTCCTTTTCCGCCCATGGCCGAATAAGATTGCTGAATAGGAAGTTGACAACGCGGTCTGATTCTTCAGACTTATCAAGCACAGCTATGATGGAATTTCGAAGCCTCTCAATACCTATGTTCGCAAAATATGCAGTTACGTCTGTTCTTAATAGATACTTGAAGCCACTTTCAAAGTTGACCCAAAAGGCTCGCTCAAATTTCAACCATTGATCGCTCCAGTGAAATAGCTCCCTCTTCGTATGGTCGAACCTTGAGCTAAAGACAGCGGACCCTAACTTTCTGTCAGCTCTCAAACCGATATAGTTCGCTAGTCCCCTATAGAGGACTAAGTCCCGAAGGTATGGCCGTGCCCCAGGTCTTATAAAGAAACTGTCCTTCGGCACGTCCATCTTAATCAAGTCCATCACTTGGAATTTATTGTTATCTAGTTCCTGTTTGAGTTGTTGAAGTAATTGGCCTTTGAATTTCTTAGTATCCAGGAAGTGGAGAATGTCAGGGAGAAAGTCCTGACCGTGCCTCTCATCGCGTAGCACTTCATCATAAGCTTTTTCCAAATTGAGTATTTTAGAAATTCTCCTAGTCATTCAATCTTGCTCCTAGAAATGGTCTCTTGTTAACCGGGATCATGTTTCGTCCCCGCAGATTTTGATAAGCTTCAGTCTAGTTCACTTTGTATCTGTTCAGAATCGGAGAAAGCAAGATTACTCCCCAAGCAGGATTCGAACTTGTGCTACTTATATACGCTCATTGTAACCTTCGCTATGCCAGGTTTCAAGCGAAAGCCTTTCAGGATAACTGCCAGCTGTTAGTAGGACGAGATACATAGGAAAAAGCCTGCTCTACAAATTGACATGGCCGGCATTTTCAGACATGTTACAGTGTCCTTTAATTGAACTTGTTCATGGCTGCGGTCATTCCCTCGGTCAGGATACACTCGATAGCCTCGGCTACCCGCGCGATCACCGGTTTGACCATCTCCTCCTCCTGAGGAGTGAGGTCGCCGAGTAGGTAGCCAACTATGATGTCCTCGTCGGTGACCGTCGTTCCGTCCTCTGCGGTCGGGCGCCCGATGCCTGCCTTGATTCGGCACAGTACGGCGACTAATTAGTAACGTTCTGACGTTCTGTTGCGCTTGGGTACGTTAGGGCCATTGACATTCAGCGTTCAAGTAACTAGGATTATCCATATCAATTGAAATGGGAAATGCCAGAGCTATGGAGGACAAAATGGAGAAATCAATAATTATTATTGGGGCCGGAATCGCCGGCCTATCAGCTGCGTGCTACGGGCAGATGAACGGCTACCGCACCCGCGTCTTCGAGATGGACAACGCCAGGCCAGGTGGACTGTGCACTACCTGGAAACGTAAGGGCTACAAAATTGATGGCTGTTTAGAATATTGGATGGGTTCCGGGCCAGGAACTAACTTCTACCGTTTCTGGGAGGAATTGGGCGCGGTGCAGGGACGGACTATAATCCACCATGAGGAGTGGGCACGTGTCGAGGGAAAAGGAGGTAAAACCCTCATTTTCTACACCGACATAGACCGGCTGGAGCAGCATATGAAAGAGCTTGCCCCGGAGGACAAGGATGTCATCGAGGAGCTCTTCGAAGCGACGCGTGCCTGTGTTCGTTTCAAGGACATACCTCCCCAAAAGGCACCTGAGTTATTTGGCCCCGCTGATGGACTTAAGATGATGTTCACCATGTTTCCCTACTTAAGGCTTATGAAGAAATGGGGGAAGATTTCAATCCAGGACTTTTCCCAACGCTTCAAGAATCCTTTCCTACGCGAGGCTTTTCCTCTTAACGGTTTCCCCCTGTTCCTTTCAATATTTGCTTGGATGACGAGTGTGGGCATGATACAGCAAAAACAGGCCGGCTATCCGGTGGGCGGCTCCCTGGAGATTGCCCGTGCCATCCAGCAGCGTTATCTTGACCTTGGCGGTGAGATTCACTACAAATCACCGGTTGCCAAGATACTGGTGGAAAATGACCAAGCAGTTGGTGTGCGACTGGCTGACGGCACCGAGCATCGCAGCGACACCGTCATCTCGGCCGCCGATGGCCGCACCACCATATTTGACATGCTGGATGGGAAGTACATCGACGACAAAATCCAGGGCTACTATGACAACCTCCCTACCATGCCTCCCTTAATCTACATAGGTCTGGGCGTAGCCCGCTCGTTCGATGAGCCATATTCAGTGTTCGGGACATACTACCCCCTTGATGAGCCGGTTACTATTGCCGGGCAGGAGCTAAAGCGACTGCCGGTACATATTTACAGCTTTGACCCCACCCTGGCACCTGCGGGCAAGACAGCGTTGAGAGTTAAGCTCGATTCTGATTATGAGTACTGGAAGAAGTTGAGCGAGGACCCTGAACGCTATAAAGCTGAGAAGGAGCAGATCGCCAACAAAGTGATTGCTTTGCTTGACCGGCGTTTCCCGGGGCTGGCAGATCAGGTGGAAATGCACGATGTGGCGACGCCGATGACCTTTGAGCGCTATACCGGCAACTGGCGAGGTAGCTATATGGGATGGGCATCCACAACGGAAACTCTGGGCATGCGTATGAGCAAAACCCTGCCGGGACTCGGGAACTTCTACATGGCCGGGCAGTGGGTTGAGCCAGGCGGTGGAACGGTCGTTGGGGCTATGTCGGGCCGATATGTAAGTCAGATCATCTGCAAGCGGGACAAGAAGAAATTTGTAATAAGCACTCCATGACGGTGGTTTCGAGGTTCGCGTAGATAACAAACGTCAAGTGCAATACTCACGTAGTAATCGCTTGATTTGTTCAATCAAACAATAGTCCGTTCTGTCTCATTTGAAACTGGCTAATGAGTCTCACGAAGCATCGCAAGAGGCAACTTCTAGCAACTTCCTGACAACTCTTGAACACTTTGGTGGGCCGTGCAGGACTCGAACCTGCGACAGCCAGGTCAAAAGTCAGTTGCTCTGTCATCCTCACCCAGCCTCTCCTTGGACTTCGTCAAGGACAAGTCCCGTCAAGGGAGAGGGACAGACAACATGTAGTGCGAGGCTTTAGCCTCGCCAGTTACTACACCAGGCGGCCTTAAAAGACCGCACTACATGCTCACTACCCTCTGTTGTCCAACAAAACCATCAATAAACCGAACGCTGCAGCAAAGGCGGCCCTAATTGAACTGGTTCATGGCGGCGGTTATTCCCTCGGTTAGCATACACTCGAGGGCTTCGGCTACCCGCGCAATCACCGGTTTGATTGTCTTCTTCTCCAGCGGGGTGACGTCGCCGAGCACGTAGCCAACTATCGCATCCTCGTCGGTGACCGTCGTTCCGTCCTCTTGGGTCGGGCGCCCGATGCCTGCCCTGATTCGGCAGAAATCTTCACTCCTGTGAGACTCACCTGGCCTCTCCCGTCAATAGGATGTGACAGAAAGGCACTGTGTGAAGCGGGCATCACAGTGATGTGAGCCGTAGTAATCAGGCTGCCCTTGTCGTATAATGTGGTGCACAGTTCTACGCAGAGGAGGTGCGTCGATATGACGGAGGACAAGATGGCACGCGTGTGGCAGCGGTTTCAGGAGGTGATGGGCTACAGCGATGAGGAGCTGGCTAGATTCAAGTCCAACCCCAAGTTCCTCCAGATGATGAACACGCCCACCTTCCGCAGTCACAAGATCGTGGCCGAGGTGATCTCTTCGCACGGCTGCGGCTCCCGGCACGGGGTGGGACAGCGGCTGGTGATGAACGGAAATGGCGCTTTCATCAGTGACGAGTGCCCACCACTCATGTGCGTGTTCTTGGTGTCGCAGTTGGCAAACGTAGTGAGCGCTCTCTACGAGCGGTTCGGGGCCGGACTGGACCCCAATGGCATGCTCTTCGATACCGTGTCCTGTACCGATGTCGGGTTGGATTGCGGAGGCTGGGGTCGTGTCTTGGTGAAGGTCCATGTAGAGGGCCCGCAAGACAAGTGACCTGCCCCTAATCATTGCACAACTCATTGAGTTAGAATTGCCGGCTTCAGAGTCGGCTATGACCTTGCCCCAGTTATACATCGGGCCGAGATGAGATGGAATAGGCCGTGCAGGGCTCGAACCTGCGCCACCCTGATCAAAGGTCAGTTGCTCACCTGGCCTTTCCTTGGACTTCGTCAAGGACAAGTCCCGTCAAGGGAGAGGGACAGACAACATGTAGCGCGAGGCTTTAGCCTCGCCAGTTACTACACCAGGCGGCCTTAAAAGACCGCACTACATGCTCACTACCCTCTGTTGTCCAACAAAACCATCAATAAACGGAACGCTGCAGCAAAGGCGGCCCTAGTTAAACCGGTTCATGGCGGCGGTTATTCCCTCGGCTAGGCTGCAGTCCACAGCCTCGGCTGCCCGCGGAGTCACCGGCTCGATTGTCTTCTCTTCCTGTGGAGTGAGGTCGCCGAGTACGTAGCCGATTATGGCGTCCTCGTCGGTGACCGTCGTTCCGTCCTGGTCGGTGGGGCGCCCGATGCCTGCCTTGATTCGGCAGAAATCTTCACTCCTGTGAGACTCACCTGCCGCCACTTGACCTCGCCGCCCTGGAGCCCGATTCACGAAAGCTGGGCGGGCGGATGGCGGAGATATTGACCTCGGCCCACAGCCCAGAACCGGCATAGTTGTCTTTCTTTGAGAACCAAGACCCTCACATCAGTAGCCTGACGTTTGCTCAAATCAACAAGCTCAATCACGCATTCCGGCTTTTTGTTACCTGTCCTCACCCATTAAGTACGGCCA
>JADHWZ010000102.1 GCA_016783225.1 Dehalococcoidia bacterium
TATTGATACTCCCTCGTATAAGCCATGAAAGTGCCCCCCATAACGATTAGTTCCACCTTATCGGCCGGATGTCCCATGTCTGAGAGAATTCTCAGCCTCTCCTCAACCTGCCTCCTCGGCTGATAATCGCACGCCTTGGCTCTGAGCACTGCGGGCGATTCTGGCGTATAGCTCTTGGGCGCATCAGGATAAGTGGGGCAATAGATGCACTCCCCAGGACACCCTATAGGCTTTGCCATGACGGCCACTGGGGTTACCCCAGATATAGTTCTTGATATTTTTCTCATACTGTGGTTTCCTTAAACGCGTAGCGAGGCCCTTTTGGGCTCCCTGCGAGGCTGAAGCCTTGCAGTACAGAGGATAACCTGTACCGAAGTCTACCAGATTCTAACTGTAGCAACAATCAAAGCCTAACAGGAAGCGAAGAACCCATGTTGACAGCGGCGAGCGGTTCCCTTAGAGTGACAGGAAGCCACGGCGTCAACTCAACAATCAGGACTGCCAAATGCTGTCCTTAGAGTGAAGTCCATCAGACTCACGGCTATGACGACAAACAGAGAAGTCTTCGATGAGATAGCAGAGAGCTGGTACCGGGTCAGACACTGGTCTCGCTTCACAAAAGAGCTCCAGGAACTGGCGCTCAGGTGGTGCCAAGGGAAGCTTCTGAACGTCGGCTGTGCTCACGGACCAGATTTCCTGCCCTTCAAAGACAACTTCGAACTGTGGGGTCTAGACTTCTCCACCCAGATGGTCAAGCAGGCGCAGAAATATGCCGCCAAGTTCGATTTGAAAGTCAACCTAGCAGTAGCCGACGCCGTTTCTCTACCGTACTCCGATAAGAGCTTCGACTGGGCAATAGCAATAGCCACTTACCATCATATCCGGGGAGATAGACAGAGACAAGAAGCATTCCGTGAATTGAGGCGAATTCTGAAACCGGGGGGTGAAGCTTTCATCACGGTGTGGAACCGATGGCAGCCGGGCTTCTGGCTGAAAGGGAAACAACCAGACATAACCTGGAAATCAAAGGGTAAGACCCTTTACCGCTACTATTATCTCTTTTCATACTCCGAGCTTAGCAGGCTGCTGTCCAGGGCCGGTTTCGAAGTCATCAGTATAGTTCCGGAGACATCTTACAGCTTGCCAATCAAGCTTTTCTCTCGGAACATATGTGCCCTGGCCAAGGCTGTCTAGTCTGCCTTTGGACTATCGCGGTTCTCCCCTACCGCAAGCTCCTCCGGCGCTGTAGCCAAAGCAAGCGGTAGAAAGATCTCAACCAGCTTTGGATCAAACTGGCTACCGGAGCAGCGCTTCAGCTCCTCCAACGCCTCCTTGTAGGATAGCGGACCACGATAGGGACGAGGAGAGGTCATAGCATCAAAGGCGTCGGCGACGGCAAGAATGCGGGCTTCCAAAGGAATAGCCGCACCCTTTAGCCCAGACGGATAGCCGGTGCCATCCCACCGTTCTTGATGATGAAGAATGGCCGGCAGACAAGGAGTCAAGCTGGGCACATGGCCGATTATGGTGGCCGATAACCTCGGGTGAGACTTAACCAGTCCCCACTCTTGCTCATCAAGTTCACCAGCCTTGTTAAGTACCTCGTCGGCAATGCCTATCTTTCCGATGTCGTGAAGCAAAGCCGCCGTGCTAACTATAGCCACTTGCTCGGAAGGCAAGCCCAAAGCCTCAGCTATAGTCACGGCATAATAGCTCACCTTTCGAGAATGACCGTAAGTATATGGGTCTCTGGCCTCAATAGTCGCCGCCAAAGCATAGATGGTGCTCAAAGCTTCCTTTTCAGAACCAGGCCCAGACATGGCTATCTCAGTGAAAGAAGGCAACATCCTCGACACGACGCAGGTTCGGTTGCCCCCCGTCCGTTTGGCGTAATAGAGTGCCCTATCAGCAGCATTGACAAGCTCGTCCGGCGCTACCCCATCGTTGGGCCAAGAAGCCAAGCCCAGGCTAGCAGTTATCCCGGTTTTCTTGCTTCCCATCTCGTTGGCAATCCTTCCACGAACTCGCTCAGCTACAACAAGGGCGTCAGCAGCCTGTGATTGCGGCAAGAGAATGGCAAACTCATCACCGCCGTAGCGAAAAGCCCGGTCAGCACTTCTTACTGACTCCTCTATCAACAGACCGACCTGCGCCAGCGCCTTATCGCCGGCTAGATGCCCCTCACTGTCATTGTACGCTTTGAAATAATCAAGGTCGAGTAAGACCAAAGACAGCGCGCCACTATAGCGAGAATGCCGGTCAATCTCCTGCTTAAAGGATTCATCAAAGTGACGGCGGTTGAACAAGCCGGTAATCTCATCAACACGCGCCCTTTGCTCAGCTTTAGCGTAAAGCCGGCTGTTTTCAACCGGCATTGCAATCTGAAAAGCCAGGCGCTCCAGAAGGTCAACCTGCTCCGGACTGTAAGCATTGGGGCGGCGGCTGACAATGATTAGGCTGCCAATAACCTCACTCTTTACCAGCAACGGGAGGTAAACGACTGACCGAATCCCCCGCTTGACGTACTCTTCGCCAGTCCAAAACCTTCTCCTTTTAGTCAAGTCAGGCTCAACCAAAGCCTTTTTCTGACTTGCTACCCACTCAGTAGCTGTGCCCTCAAGCGGTATCTTCTCCCCTGTTTCCCATGCCGAGCCCGTCTCAGCATATATAGCCTGAAAATAAAGCTCGTTCCGTTCGATCAAGGCAATCGCTGCAAAGTCAACATCAACTACACCCCTTAGTCCAAGGATAAAGGCATCATATATTTCCTGTATATTTAGACTGGAAGTCATGACTCCACCCAGTCGATTAATCACGGATAACTCTTGTTCCCGCTTTCTGAGCTGCTCCTGAAGGTACTCCTTCTCCAAGCTAGCCGCCAGTTGACCGAGGATGGTCTGGACGAAATCGATGTCGTCAAGCGAATACTTGCCAGATTTCTTTCCGCCCAATGTCAATATACCGATCAGGCTACTCCGGCTTATTATGGGGAATATTAGCTCTATGTCCAAAGCCTCGAGCTTGGCCCTCTCCTTTCCCCAGAGACCACGAAACTCAGGGCCGGCGTCCAGGTCCTCTTTGCTCAGGTATCTATTCTCTCGCTTCAGCCATTCTAGAATAGGACTGTCCTGCCTTATTCTCAATGATGAATCGGTTCCTTCATCAGCGTCAACAAACTCCGCAACGAAGCCGCCGCTGCCAGCCTCTGGGAGCAGCAAATATGTGCGCCGGGAATCCAAGCTCCCAGCAAACAAAGGCAGCAGACCCTCACCCAGTTCCTTCAGGCTGAAAACACCGCTCAATTTGTGCTGGACAAAGTCAAGTAGTCTCTGGCGATAGTCATAGGCCTTCTTATAGAAGAACCGGTCTACGCGTGTGAGAAACGGGCGCCGTAGCTGATAAACGAGTATAGCCATCGCTGCTGCAGTTGCTGTTGTGGTTAAGGCCAGCGTAGTAATCTTCACTTCAAAGCCAACCAGCAAATGTATCAAGAAGAACACAGCTAGATAACCACCGATCCCGACAGCGGCTAGACCCGCCCATGATAACCCACGACGCAAAACAACTCCTATGTACACTAAACGATGCCTTAGGGCGACATAAGTCAAGATACAAGCAACCAGCAGATTCCCAAGGTGAGCAATAGGAAACTCTCTCCCAAGTGGAATAAGGAGACTTGCAAACCCAAGAATAAACAAGGTTACTACACTCAGAAGCGAATAAGCAGCCAAGTTATGCTCCTCACGCGTAGCGGAGGTCCTTACTTTTCGTATTGTGGAGTAGAACAACAAGACAGTAACTACAAGAATGGGGATAATAACCAGAAGAAACCCTGGGCCGAAATCAGGAATGACCACACCTTCAACAAAACTAATGCCCCGCGGTACATAGCCCAGAGCAGTGGCAGTAAGAAATACTAACAGTGAAGCGTAGCCGAACCACAACCCGAACCCGCCGCGTTGACCGCAAAGAAACATCAACAACCAGTAGAACTGAACCATCAGCCAAAGACCAGCACACATGACGATGTTGAACAAAAGGAGCGTATGCTGTGCAAGGAAACCACCCCGGAGCAAGAAGCTGCCCACGCTCCAGAGCATGGCACTAGCCAGAACCGCAAAAAGAAGTTTATGCCGCTTCTGCCATGGACGATTGAAAGCGAGAATGACAAATAGCGGGACATAAACAATCGCGGCAATTAACGGAACTAAAGACTGAATACTCATCTAAAGCCTTGCACCTATTACCTTGCCTAATTATCTATGTAGCCTTGAAGGTTGTCAAGAGTGACCCACTACCCAAAGTACTAGGAGTAGATGCACAAAGCAATGCCGTCCTTTAGGGTCACTGGGAAGTGGAGGGAAAAACTAAGGCGGTTGCTTTAAGCAACCGCCCACCGTGATCTCCAAACTACAACTGAATTCTACTGGCTAGCCACAGCCCCAGTTTCAGCTTCAGCCGTAACCTCCACCTTGGGCACAGCTTCCACCTTAGCTCCGAGCAAGGAAAGCATTCTATCCGAGGGATTGATGTGGGGTACCTTCAACTGAGCCAAATCAGCGCCCTCAGCCTGCCGTTGTGCCATATAATTGGCGAAGGCACCTTCAGGCAGCAGGGTAACCTCTATCGGTTTGAAGTCAAGCAGCCTCTCCATGCTTCGCAGGTCATAATGAATAAAGCCGTCATCCAATCGCTTGATCTGCTCATAGACTGCTGTAGCCACACCTTTCTCACTGGCAAGATAGCCATCTTTTAGCTCAAGATACAGATGCAGCGCCGGCCTCTCGTCAATTATTTCCTTGCGGGCTGTCCAGTCTGCATAGGGGATGTCAGTATTCTCAATTGCCTGCCAGATTACCCTCTCGGTCAGGCGGATAAAACCGAGGTCAATAAGGTCATCAGCCCGCCTCTCAAACATCATCTGCGGAATACGAATGCCCAATTCTTCATTTCGTAGCGAGCTTATTCGAATCATATCTCCAGGCCGGTATCTCATCATAGCTCCACCATGAAAATTGGTGATGACTATCTCGTAGTTCTCGCCAGCCTTCACCTCATCTAATAAGACCGTCTTGGGCTGATAGGAATGGTCTAATTGCCCTTTTGAATGCTCCGTCTCCGGGATAAACTCGAAGAAGTTGAGGTTGGGGACAAAGGTCATGCCCTCATAATCCCAGGTTTGCATGGCTATGATGAGGCCCTCGGTGCCAGCGTATATATCCAGAGGACGCACTCCCCACATATTCCTGATTTTATCTCTGAAAATAACGCTGCCTGTCCCCCCACACACTATAACTTTTATCGACCACAGGTCCTTGGGCAGCATGGGGCGCCGAGCTAACTTGCTTCTGACGGTGCCCTTCAGTAGCCGAAGTAATACCTTTGGCTGTGACAGCAACGAAGAAAGCTTTACACTGCCGGTGCCCTTTTTGAATCGCTCACCAATACCTACTAATATGGCAGACAGGCCGTAAAAGCCATCTATACCCTCGGACAAAGCCAGCCAAAAACCTTTGTCCAACCTTTCCATAAAGGACATCTGCTCCGATTCACGAGGTGAAGGGAAATACCTAAAGCCAAACTCCTCCTCACACTTATACGCTATTACGCCAGTGGTATAGGGTGCTGGAGCAGTAACATATAAAAGTTTGGGATTTGGGCGAATGGACACGTCGCCCTTTTTCCGACAGGTAGCAAGAATATACCCTGCGTACATGAGCGGTCCCAGCTCCTCCCAAGCCCGATGGCTGATAGGCGCCCACTTAAAACGATATTCACCAGACCTGCCCGAGGTATGCGCCCATTGGGCAGGCTTTGCCGGGAGGACATCCTCTCTTCGGTCGAGAAGCTCAGGGCAATAGTCGGTATAGGTAGTTAGTGGCACCTGCTCCCTGAATTCTTCAACAGTTTTGGGCATAGCGCCACGCATCACTTTCCTGCCCAGCTCACAGTTCTTCAGTAGTTCAATCTGCTCCAGCAGTAGTCGCTGCTGAATGTGCATAAACTGCTCAAGGCTTAGGTCGATGAAGCCACAACACATCTGCCACAGCTCCTCCTTCCTGCCCTGGCGCAAAAGCTCAGTAATCTTAGACACAACCACCCCCAAGCTAACTAGTCTGTTGACTAGCCACAGCCACAGCCTCAGCCGCGACCTCTACCTCGGGCACAGCCTTTAGCTTAGCGCCTAACAGAGAAAGCATGCTTTCTGAAGGATTGATATGAGGAGGCTTCAAATGAGCCAAATCAGCTCCTTCAGCCTGCCGCTGAGCCCTATAATTGGCAAAGGCACCCTCGGCCAGCAGCGTAACCTCTATCGGCTTGAAGTCAATCAGCCTCTCCAAGCTTCCGAGGTCCTCGTAGATAAAGCCATCATCCAATTTCTTAATCTGTTCATATACTGCTGTAGCCACACCCTTTTCACTAGCAATATAATTGTCCTTGAGCTCGAAGAACAGACGCAGCACTGCTCTTTCGCCAATTATTTCTTTGCGCGCCGCCCAATCTGCATAGGGGATGGTGGTGTTTTCAATCGCCTGCCAGATTACTTTCTCCGTCAGCCGAATCGGCCCAAGGTCAATAAGGTCATCAGCCCGCCTCTCAAAGACCATCTGTGGTATGTCAGTCCCCAGCTTGTCATTTCTCAGCGCCGTTATCCTGACCATATCACCGACCCTATACCTGACCATGGCACCGCCGTGGAAATTGGTCATGACAATCTCATAGTTCTCGCCAGCTTTTACCTCATCAAGCAAGACGGTTCTTGGCTGGTAGGAATGGTCAAGCCGCCACTTGCCGTACTCTGCCTCCGGGATAAACTCGAGGAAGTTGAGGCTAGGAATGAAGGTCATGCCCTCATAGTCCCAGGTCTGCATAGCATAAACACCGCCTTCGGTGCCGGCGTATACTTCAAGTGGGTATCTCCCCCACAACTGCTCCACTTTCGTTTTGAAAACCGCGGTGTCTGTACCACCGCCTATGATGGCTTTGATTGTCCAAATGTCCTTGGGTAACAGGGGACGGCGGGCTAACTTGCTCTTAACAACCCCCTTCACCAAACGAAAGAGTGCTCCAGGATGAGCCAGAAGAGGGCGAATGTTCATTTCACCCGATTGTCGCTTGAATTGTTCCGCAACAGCGATTAGGACAAAGGGTAAACCACCAAAAGCGTCAATGCCCTCGTACAAGGCCTCCTCAAAGCCAGCCTTTATTCTCTGCTCAAAAGATTCTACCTCTGGATTAGAAGGCAAGAAATCAATGCGAATGGCCTGCTGTACAAAGCCGGCGATAGCTCCTGAGCCATATTCTGGCGGCCCCATCGTGAACAGCACTTTCAAGTGCTCCTTAATCTGGGAGACATCACCCCGGCTTCGGCTTAAGGCAAGGAGCATCAAACCACCACATACTGGCACACATTCCCGGCAGAAATCCTCAGACAGTGGCACCCACTTGGCTGCATATTCACCAGACCTGCCCGAGGTACGTACCCACTTTGCCGGCTTCGCCGGCAATACATCCTCACGCTGCTCCAGAAGCTCGGGGCAATAGTCGGCGTAGGTGGTCAGCGGCACTTGCTCCCTGAACTCCTCCACGGTTTCGGGCATGGCCCCACGCATCACCTTTCTCCCCAGCTCACAGTCTTTCAGTAGCTCGATTTGCTCCAGCAATAACCTCCGCTGGATGGCCATGAATTGGTCCAGACTGAGGTCAATGAAGCCACAACACATCTGCCACAGTTCCTCTTTCCTGCCCTGACGCAGAAGTTCAAGAGCTTTAGACACAATACACCTCCCTAGGTAACTAAACCTAACTATACTATGGCACGTTCGTATTGAGTTGGGAAGTGATTATGTTCTAGAAGATAGTTCTATCGGATTGGAAAGAGGGGTAAGACGAGGAATCAACGAGGAAAACCGTGGGGCTCCTCAGGAGCCCTTGGCTTTGGCCGAAGCGCCCAGAACTCGCAGTTTCTGGGTCAGCGCCTCAAGCTCTTTATCTGTCGGCTCTTTCCCTAGCTCCAGACCGTAGCTGAGGAAGAATTCCAGGAAGTTTCGCAGTAGTTCCCTTATCCCTTGCTCGAACTGGCGAAACTCTTCTTTGGTTACGTGGTCATTGCTGTACCCATTGACATCCT
>JADHWZ010000103.1 GCA_016783225.1 Dehalococcoidia bacterium
TCACCGACATTCATACTGCGGCTGCAAGCCAGGCATAACGGATATCATAATGGGGGCCACTTCCCTGGTAGCCGAATACAACGGTGTAGGCAATGCCCCTCACATCAGGGATGAACTGACTGAACTGACTATAATCGCCGAGCTAGCCTATGCCGCGGGCATTGCCGCCTCGGTGAAAGCTCACCCTACCTCCTCCGGAATTTATGAGCCTGCCTTCCTTTATTCCAACTGTGGAAGATATCTGACTGGGGTAAACGTCTACCACGAATACGATCTGTTAACTTCGATTGCCGGAGGTTTGCCCTCCACCCTTCCATTTGAGCAGGATTGGCTGAACCCTGAAACCGGACCTTATTTGGAGAAGTATATAATGCGGAATCCTGAAATCCCGGCTGAAAAACAGCATCGCCTATTTCGCTTCATCTCCGATTTTTCCTGTTCTTCCAGCTCCGGCTGGGCTCAATATGCCGGCGTGCATGGCGGGGGTTCACCGATAATGGAAAAAATCGGCATTAGAGGCCAGTATGACATGGAAGCAAAAAAGAATATCGCAAAGTACCTGGCTGGAATTACAGATTAGAACATATCAGGATTCTACATAAATACAGCATAGACGCAAAAGTGGCCCTCATCATCGAGCGGCTCGCAAGGTATCCGTCAGACTATTGCTATCAATCTTGCAGACGCAGGAGCCGATTTGCTGGACGCCGCCAGGCAGTTAGCTCAAGAACACGGAAGCATTTCCACCTCATACTTGCAGCGCCGCCTCCGCATCGGCTACCCCAGCGCCGCCCGGCTTATGGAAAAACTGGAAGAAGAGGGCTTCGGAAGAGAACCTACAGAATAAGGTCAACGGCAGCATCACGGAATCCAAAAGAGATTGTCGGACTGACTATTGCTTCTGGTGAGCCTTTGTGGCAGTTCCCGAATTTCCCTCGGAGAAAAAGAGGCTAATGCTGGCTTTGCACCTGCTGCTAATTACTCATTCGGTGTCTGCCGGGCAACAATACGATGTATTGTCTACACTACATAACAACAGCAGCACTGTGAGACGTCACAAACCCTAGAGGTCTGCAGTCCAATCTCCCTAAATGCTAAAGGAAACTATGACCTGCATCCCCGGCACATAGAAATACTCCTCCACCATCTTCTCAGCGTGTGAGACACAAAGGGAGGAGATCGGCTTTGACTTTTATTAAACTTTTATTTTATCCAAAAGTTCCTTCGAGCTATTCAGTTTAGGTAACAATTTTTCAAGGATGAATTCTTTAACCAACTTAAGGGTTTTAATGTCCTTCTCTTTTAGGTTTAGTTTACTTTGTCTGCTTGGAGGAACTTGAGAGACTACCTCCCACTTAACTTTCTTTATCACGTCCAATTGTCTATTAACCTCAGCAACTCCGAAATATGTCTGCTCTACTTCCTCAGCTACTTGAGGGTTCTTAAAAGCAATATTTCCTTTACAGGCATCCCAAACTATGCCTCTTAACATAGAGAAATCAACAATTCTTACTTGTCTGGAAGAAATGTCATCATCTATTTCTTTGCAGATTAAGTCACAAATTCGAATATTGTGAGCGATTTCATGCTTCACGATCCTGATAGCCTTTTGATATTCTCTTCGGGTTGAAAGGCGGTAGGCAAGCCACACCGAAAGTAATGCTATAAACAGGGGGACGACTATTGAAGATGTATACTGCCACCAAGTCATTCTAAAATCCTGTGCTAGTTATCACCTACCGGTGTTTGTCAGATAGCCTCCAAGGTTGAGTTTCCCTTATCCTCAAATCGCCCTCCTTTACCACCACAAACTCCAAAGCTCCGTCCCTTCCTAAAACCTTGAATACCGCATTCTTCATCCTGCTTCCTAAGCTACTCTCCAGCTATTCTTTGACAAGGCAATGGGAACTTATGGACTGCACCCCTATTATTGGACAGAAAGGGTTGGGAGAGCCTGACGGGGTACCCGAAGAAGCGGTATGATGATTTGTGGGTCCATACTTGGGAAAGCAATATCAGCCCTGCCACTGCCCAATTCCTTTGTGTTTTGACTCCTTTCACCCACTGGGTTGTATCTACAACTGGGTGTACAGTGGATTATTGATTCGCTCTCCATTTGTCATTGAAGTCAACTCGCTTTATTTCACTAACCCCTTCTATGTCTCCGACAACATCAAACTCAATTTCAGTTCCTCCCAAGTAAATCAACTGAATCATAGCCCCATCATTCTTTTCCAAGATGCGCCATTCTACAGGTACATGACCAACCTTCCATGAGTCCAAAGAATGAAGAAGAGAAAACTCTACTACCTCACGAGAAACATTAATTAGGGAAGTCTCCAATATATCCACGGGAGGAGTTGTACGTATGTATGTAGGACTAAGGATGTTTTCTGCTCTGATAGACTGTCTTCCCTTATTCCATATGGCCACCTGAACTGCAGTGATATCTACACAACCCAGTTCCTTGTCACGATACGATACTATCAAATCACGGCAGTGCTGGCTTGACACAATTACAGTAGGTGTTGGGCTTACGGCGTAAACTAACTCTCGCTTCTCTTGACTGGCAAAGAAAAAAAAGATTCCTGCAATACTTACAATGAATGCGAGTATAGTGATAATATGTGACCAGTGAAGTGGCTGTCGTGTTGCAGGCCCTCCTATGTCAGGCTTTTCTGTAGGGGTAGGGATGGGCTCTCTCTCTTGGTAAGCTGGATATCCTGTTGGAGGCCTACTTACATAGGGAGGTGTAGGTGGTAAGCGTTGACTATTATTCTGCAAGCTGTGATACCCCCCTTAGCTATCCAAAACCAATGCTACCATAAAAAGATTAGATTACTATGAGTATGTCATATCAAATACAATTCTTCAAGATATTGTTCTAGAGAGCACTGGCTATCAACTCTATTGTCAAGGTAATACTACTTTGATCTATTTGACCCGCTGCCGAAAGTCAGTCCAGATAAGATGTCAGATTCTGCATTAAGAAAGGGGGCATATGAGCAGAAAAACATATACACGGGAATAGACCGTCAACAAGCTATCGGAGACTGAGGTTCCACCAGGCTAAGGAACCACAAGCAACATGCCGCAGTTCGACCGCACAGCTTACTTGGTTACCGACCGCCGACTCCTGAAGCCATACAGCCAGCTCTCATGTCGGCAACTCTAACTCAAGAAGGGGTACAATGATTTGGGGTGGGGCAGTGTAAATCGTCAGCATAATTGGGACACTTATGGGACAGGATTTAATAGACACATGGAGGCTACCTAATGATACAGAAATTCATAGATGATGACGGAGGTTATCTTCATTGGCTGAATGCCAACCCTATGGGCTTTGTTGTCAACTGTGAGCGTAGTCCTCGTGCTTCTTACCTCATACTCCATCATACTACTTGCGGCACAATCAGAGGAGTACCGGCGCGAGGAAAGCGATGGACAGCAGACTATATGAAAGTTTGCTCATTGAGCAAGGTAGAGCTTGAGTCATGGGCAAGGATAGAGGTTGGAGGCGAGGTTAGTCCTTGTGGATTGTGTAATCCATGATCACAATTGTGAATTGGATATCAAAGATAACAAATTGGCTTCTTGTTCAGCGCTAGTTCGGTTCAGCCACGCCGGTCGGGTCTTTTTGACGGAGAGTAGCACACCCTAAGTGTTCTTTCTGTTGCTCAACATGCCTCTATATGATAGATTTGAATCAAAGGAGGGAATAGTTATGGGTAGATACGATGCAACTAGTAATAGAATTATGCTTGAGGAGATAAGGCATCAGCTTGACCGTCAAGAAAGGACTACTTCATACCTCTTTTTGTTTAATATGGGTGTTGGTCTCATGGGGTTAAGCGCCGGTATAGGAATTGCCTCGCTTACCTCAAAAGACGTAAACTTTCTTGGCTTTTCTCTAGCGCTACTTTTTGCAGGTCTTCTATTAATATACTTGGCAGGGCTTGAACGTAGGCGATACTATCGCAGAAGGTTTGCTTCAACGGGCACTATTCTGGTAGGTATAGGTGTACTCATATTCGCCTTCCCATTACCGTGTGTTACACCTATGATACAACAGCCCATAGGGGCATTTGCGACACTATTGGGAGCCATATTTTTGGTCTTGGCAGGCTGGTTACCTGAGAAAGAATTACGTGTAACAAACTGACGAAACGTGTTGGGTGAGATAATGAAATCAACTTTCTGGTGGAATAATGACTACTTGAACCTGGTCAGCGGTGAGAGGAGTTCCTCATCTTTTCTTAGTTCTATAATGCGATCGCGGAGCAAAGCTGCTTTCTCGAACTCTAAATTCCTGGCAGCTTTCTTCATCTGAGATTCCAGGTCCTTGATGAGCCGGACAACCTCCTCTTTGGATATGGGAGTAGGCATGTAGGGGGCCTTGGCTTCAGCCACCACCTTAACTCGCTCGGTAATGTCCTTGATAGCCTTTCTTATTCCCTGCGGGGTAATGCCGTGCTCTTGATTGTAAGCCTCCTGGATTCGGCGCCGCCGACAAGTCTCCTCCATAGCTCCACGCATGGCTGCAGTCGCGGTATCGGCATACATGATGACATGACCACCCTCGTGGCGGGCAGCTCGGCCCATCGTCTGGACAAGCGCCCCCTTCGACCTCAAGAACCCTTCTTTGTCGGCATCCAGGATAGCCACCAGACTCACTTCAGGCAAATCCAAACCTTCGCGGAGCAGATTTATCCCCACCACCACATCGTAAACACCAAGGCGAAGGTCACGCAGAATCTCCACCCTCTCCAGCGTGTCGACCTCGGAGTGAAGATAATGAGTCTTTATCTCCGTTTCTCGAAGGTAATCAGCCAGCTCTTCGGCCATCCGCTTGGTCAGTGTGGTTACCAGACAGCGTTCACCTCTGGCAACTCTGACCTTAATCTGATAGATGAGGTCATCAATCTGTCCCTTAGTCGACTTGACTTCAATGGTGGGCTCCAGTAATCCGGTAGGGCGAACCAATTGCTCAACCACCTGCCGGCTATGCTCATACTCATAGGCGCCGGGAGTAGCCGATACATAGATGACCTGATTGATTCGCCCCTCAAACTCATCGAAATTGAGCGGCCGGTTATCCAAAGCGGAGGGCAGACGAAAACCGTAGTCAATCAGAGTCCGCTTCCGAGACATATCGCCGTGATACATACCCCGTATTTGAGGTAATGTCATATGTGACTCGTCAATAAACAGCAAGAAGTCATCGGGAAAATAATCGAGCAATGTCCAGGGTGGGCTTCCCGAAGCTCGGCGTTGGAGATGCCTGGAGTAGTTTTCCACCGCATGGCAGTAACCGGCTTCGCGAAGCATCTCCATGTCGTAATTCGTCCGTGTCTCCAATCTAGCCGCTTCCAGGAGCTTGCCCTGGCTTCTCAGCTCCTCCAGCCTCCCCTCCATCTCAATCCCGATATCCTCAATGGCCGCCACGAGCTTGTCGTGGGAGGTCACGAAATGCTTGGCCGGGTAAATATCAATCGAATCGCATTCAGTCAGCAGCTCACCGGTGAGCGGGTCAACGTGAACAATGCGCTCCACGTCGTCCCCCCAGAACTCAATCCTCAGCGCTATCTCTTCGTAAGCTGGCTGGATCTCCAGAGTGTCGCCTCGAATACGAAACCTGCCCCGAGTGAAATCGAAGTCATTCCTTTCATATTGCATATCCACCAGGCGGCGAACCAGCTTGTCCCGGTTGCATCTTTCGCCCCTTGTCACAGTAGCCACAAAGCTACGGTACTCCTCGGGTTCGCCCAGGCTATAGATGCACGACACCGAAGCCACTATCAACACATCCCGACGGTCAAGCAAAGCACGTGTAGCTGCATGGCGCAACTTGTCAATCTCTTCATTTATGTCGATTTCCTTCTCAATGTAGGTATCGGTGCTCGGTATATACGCTTCAGGCTGATAGTAGTCATAATAGCTCACGAAGTACTCTACGGCATTGTCCGGCAAGAATTCCTTGAACTCGGTAGCTAGCTGAGCAGCCAGGGTCTTATTGTGGCAGATAACCAGAGCCGGCCTCTGCAGTTTCTCAACGACGTTAGCCATGGTGAAAGTCTTGCCGCTGCCGGTCACCCCAAGCAATGTCTGCTGCTTATACCCGTTGGTCAGCCCATCAACCAACCCATCCACCGCTTGTGGTTGGTCGCCGGTAAGCCGGAAGTCAGACACAATCCTGAACGGCGGCACTAGATTTCCTCTTCGATTATGTCAACTTCCTCAGCAACGCCGATTTTCGCCACGGAGAGTGGTACATAATTGACCTGCCTCGACTCGATCAATTCCCTTAGTTTCTTTTCGTCTTCAGTCAATCGGAACCTACCCGTCTTCACCTCAATGAAATCTACCGTCTCACCATATTTGACCCCAACAAAATCGATGGGGTCACCCAGATAGAACAGCCTGTCATACTGAGTGAATTCAAGTGTGGCTAGAAGCTCATTCAACTTCCCGGTCCGCGTCGCCAGGCTACGAGTCATGCTCTGAATCACGTCATAAGGCAGCTTCGCAACAACGTCTTGAATCTCCTTGACCGTCTTCTCAGAGGCCAGCGCGAAAAGCAATTTCCTCTCCAATTCCTCAACCGCCGGGAGTTCCACTTTCCTGGGCCTCACCAGCAATATGACGATCACCGCCAGTAGAGCCAGAATCACGATGAACAAGCCTACTTCCATATCGAGCTCCTAACCTGCAAAATTAATGTCTTGAGGATTGATCGGCCATCCCATCTGGCATCCTGAGTCCCTGGCTTCCCGCACTTCCGAGCCGTTCGCTTCCTGTCATCACGAGCCCTTCGTTTCTTGCATCCTGAGGGAGCCCTTCGCCACCTGTCATTCTGAACGAAGTGAAGAATCTCACCTCTGGCTCAGGGTAAACTCCGCGAAGCAATCTCTCGCTCAGGGTGGACTCCGCAAAGGGTCTTATGGGGCTCAGGACAAGCTCCACGACTGAAGAACCCCTCGCCCGGGGTGACAGCCGGCAGCCATATGACGCGGTGCCGAAATCGCCCGGGGGGCACATTCACACTCTCGCCAGCTGCTTCAGGGCCAGCTTCACCCTCTCTTCCAAGTCGACCTCCGGGGAATCGGGCAGGCTGGATACAGCCTGAGTAGCTTCCTTCAAAGAATAGCCGAGATTGGTAAGCGCAGCTACCACGTCGGCATCTTCCTGCGCCAGAACGGGAGCCACAGCCCCCTCCCACTCGCTCTCAAGTTTACTCTTTAGCTCCAGCACAATACGTCCGGCCATCTTCTTGCCCAGACCCGGCGCCTGGCTGAGAAGATCAACGTTACCACTGACTATAGCTGAAGCGAGTTGTTCCGGATTCAACGTGGAAAGCAGTCCCAGCGCCGCCTTAGGGCCGATCCCCGAAACGGAGATAAGATTCTGAAAAAGCGCCGACTCCTCGCCCGAAGCAAAGCCGTAAAGCGCCACATTGTCTTCTCTCATATAGAGATGGGTATGCAGATAGACCTTGTCACCCACAGCTCCAAGTTGGCTCAGCGTAGAGCCGGGAATACGCACTTCAAGGCTGAGCGGTCCGACCTTAATCACCGCTGAATCAAGCCCGCGGTTCTCCAACGTCCCCTCTAAAGCAACTATCATCGCTTCTCCTTAGTGGCTTTCGGCCAGCAGCTGGTCAAGATGTCTTTGGTGAAGATGGCAGATAGCGACAGCCAGGGCGTCAGCAGCGTCGCTGGACTTGGGAGCCTCGGCAAGCCCGAGTTGGATTCTCACCATTTCCTGCACCTGTTCTTTGCTGCTGGCGCCATAATTAGTCACCTGCTGCTTCACCTGGGTCGGTAGGTAGCGGAAAACGGGGAGCTTCCTGTTGGCTGCCGCCAGAATAGCAATTGCCTGAGCCCTACCTATGGCCAAAGCCGAGCGAGCATTTCCAGCCACGAAGGGTTCCTCAATAGCTACTTCATCCGGCTGGTAGCGAGCTACGATTTCGCCAAGTCTCTCATATAAAGTGGACAATCGTTGTTCCACAGGGATTTTGGAGGACACGCTTACGGCCCCACAATCAACCATCGCCA
>JADHWZ010000104.1 GCA_016783225.1 Dehalococcoidia bacterium
ACAGAACTTGTAAGTATTGTTAGGCGGAGCCAAGATGGCTTCACCCAAATCCTTACCCACCTTGTTCTTGTCGATGTCGAAGGCGGCCACAAAGTTGATGTCACTTATGTGGTAGCCTGCTAAATTAATGTGCATCAGCCCAGGTATAGATTCGCCCTCTTTAGCCCTTCTGTAATAATGGATCCCTTGCACAAGGGAAGAGGCGCAGTTGCCAACACCTATAATGGCTACGTTTATCTTACTCATGACTTGCTCCTCTGCTTCTATTGCGGCGCTTATCCTAGCGCAGTCCTGCACCACTCCTAAGCTTTGGTAATAATCATCCTGGGTGACCTGATCAACCACATAGGCACTTTGGCCTCGTGTAGTACCTTGTCGGTTACGCTGCCCAATACCCATCGGGCAAGGCCAGTTCGACCATGAGTTGACATGGCTATCAGATCAACCTTCTTATCCGCAGCATATTCAAGTATTCTGTCAGCGGGGTCACCAGTAAGTACCTCGAGTGTCGTCTTAATCCCTTTCCCATTAAGCCTTTCAGCGATACCACCGAGATAATTCTCGGCAGCATCCTGCATGGCTTTGACGAATTTCCTCCAGTCGGAGCCGCCAAGTATACTGGCTTCTATTGTCCCCGGTGGTGAAATGACTTGGAGGACGCTAACCGAAGCTCCTGTTTCTTTGGCCAGAGTCTCGACGTAAGGTAGAGCGGCTTGACCAATGTCAGAGCCATCCAATGGGGCGAGAATCTTGTGGAAGTGCAGTTGCGGCGCTGCTTTGGTTTTCCTGGGACGTTTGCTTGGGACGACCAAGACCGGGGTTGCGGCTTCACTTACTACCTTTTCGGCTACGCTTCCCATCCACCAGCGGGTAATACCACTCCGACCATGAGTTGCCATAGCAATCAAATCGACGTCGTTTTCCGTAGCGTAATCAAGGATTTTGTCTGCGGCGTTGCCGTAAAGGAGGAGCGCTTCAGCCTTGATACTATCGCTTCGTAGGTCGGCTGCTGCTCGGCCAAGGTAGTCTTCAAGAAGGCGATTTACGCGACGCTCCTTTCTTCCCATGCCTACGCCGAGGATATATAGATGGGAACCAAGATCCGAGGCTAGACCCCTGAGATAGGGGACTACGCTTTCGGCCACAGCGGAACCATCTAACGGGACCAGGATTTTGTGTAACATGTTCTTCCCCTATGTTTTCGTCTCACGGCTACTCCTGCCGCCCTTGTCCAGACCAGAGCTCTTGTGTTATTGTTGAGGGATGCTCTATGACTTTCACACCCACACCTTCCAGAGTGATGGTGTCTTGTCACCAATCGAATTGATACGCCGAGCTTTTGTCAAAGGCTATTCCGCCATTGGCATTACTGACCACGTAGCTCTTGGCTCTCTAGGCAGAGTGATTGAAGAGATAAGCGACGATTGTGCCTTGGCCAGAGCCTACTGGGGCATTCAGGCTATCCCTGGCGTGGAACTTACTCACCTTCCTCCTCAGGCCATCTCTGAGGTAGCTCAAAAAGCCAAAGAAATGGGAGCTTGGCTTGTAATTGTCCATGGCGAAACACCTACAGAACCCGTAGAGAAAGGCACCAACTTGGCCGCTGTCCAATCTCCTTACGTTGATATTCTGGCTCACCCGGGCCGGATAACAACGGAAGAAGCTGCCTTGGCGGCCCGAAACGATGTCTTTATTGAACTCACTGCCCGAAGAGGCCATTCGGCCACTAACGCTCATGTCGCTCGCATCAGCCAGAAAGGGCAAGCCAGACTCTTGGTCAATTCTGATGCCCACAACGAGGACGACTTGTTGACGCCAGCTTTAGCTACGGGTATCCTCCATCAGGCTGGGCTGGACGATGAGCAACACCAGCAGATTTTGAGCCACCACCCGTTACTTCTGATAGAGAAGCTTAAGACGTCGCCTTGGCGCTCGGCCTAGAGCATACCAGTGGATTAGCCTTTGCCGATGCGGAACACCTTGGTTCCACAGGAAGGGCAAACTCCGCGGGTCGCAGGTCTACCGTTCTTCAAGGTGACACTCTGTGCGTTCTTGATTTCTACTTTCCTCCGGCATTTGAAACAATACGCCTGTGCCATTTCTGTGACCTCCTTTCGTCAAACCTGAATCATATCTATTATCATACGAGATGTCAAGGTTTCGAATTGAATCGCCTAAAATGCAACCAAAGGGGCAGATGTTGAATCACGTAAAATGTAACTTAAAGCAGGTAGAATCAGGTCTCGTCCCACCAGGAAGAATGACAATGTTTATATCGAGCAGAAAAACCGGACGCATGTGAGGAAGGTGCTGGGTTACTTGAGGTATGATACTCTGGCCGAACTCAGCAGCATCAATGACCTTCACCGTGGTGATTTGAGGCGGTACAAGAATTTCTTTCAGCCGGTGATGAAGCCAGTGAGCAAGGAGAAAATCGGAGGCAGGGTCAAGAGGAAATACGACATCCCCAAGACGCCGTATCAGAGGCTAATGGAATCAGCGCAGCTCCCGCAGCAAGCCACAGAGGAGCTTAAGGGCGTATACGGTAGCTCAAATTTAGCACAGCTGAAGCGGAGCATTGACGCCAAATTGGATAATCTCTATCGCACTTATCAGCGGGAGATGAAAGCCCAGCAGTCCGATCCTCATAAAAGGCTAACACTTGGCAGCGTAGCTTCTTCCGTGATGCAATAAGCCCCAGTTCGGTTAACTGATTAAATGATTTGACACGAACGCTCTCAGGCGGGAAAAGCGCTAAAGGGAGAAAACCTTTTCTGGATGCCAGACCTTCTTCTCGGAGACAAAGCGTAGCACGGCTATGAAAAGCCCATCGGGGCTGTAAGCCCTACAGTATTCCTGTGAATGGAAGTCCTCTTCACCTAGAGGTAGCGAGTGGCCATTTCTTATAGCTAGCTCATCCGTTTTGTCAACGATGGCCACTCTCCAGTTCAAGAGCAGGCTGTCTATGGCGTGGAAAATCTGTTTCCAGTTGCCCTGCCGGAAGGCGTCTTCGATTTGAGACGGGGCTAGAGCATTTTCAATATAGAAAGGTCCGGATCGTAGGCGAGTTAAGTTCCTTAAATGGGCGCAACAGCCCAAGCACTGTCCCAAGTCGTGGGCCAGGGAACGTATGTAAGTCCCTTTGCCGCACTCCACCTTGATTGTCATGATCGGCAACTCATAGTTGACAAGCTCTAGACTGGTGATTTCGATGTGTCTTGGCTTTGGTCTTATCGGGATGCCAGCACGGGCCAGTTCATAATATCGCCTGCCATGGTGTTTTAGGGCGCTGTAAATGGGAGGCACCTGCTGAATACTACCCCGAAAAGCGGGAATCACCTCCTCTATTTGGGCTGCGGTGACAGCCCTTGGGTCTCCGCGCTGGACTACTTCTCCCTCCCTGTCAAAGGTGTCTGTAGCCACCCCTAGTTCGATCTCTGCCAGGTAGGTCTTGCTGGTATCGTTCAGAAACTGGATGACTCGCGTTCCCTGACCAAAGCAAACGGGCAAAACACCTGTGGCTATTGGATCTAGAGTACCTGTGTGCCCAATATGCTTCTCTCCTGTGAGACGCTTGAGGCGGGCTACTATGGCGAAAGATGTCTTACCTTCGGGTTTGTTGAGATTGAGGATCCCGTCAATTCTCATCTTCGTCTTTGGTACTATCAGCGGCCACCTGCTCGATTAACCTGATGACTTCAGCCCCGCGCTGAATAGAATTATCAAAATGAAAGCTAAGCTGAGGAATGTGTCTCAATGTCAGACGTTCAGCCAATTCTCTTCGGAGGAATCCTGAGGCGGCAGTGAAACCTTGTAGTATCTCGCTTTTACTCGTCTTGTCTCCCATGCTGCTGACGAATACCTTGGCATGCTTCAGATCAGGAGAAGTCGAGACTCTGGTTACTGAAATAAAGCTAGCAAGCCTGGGATCGTTGACCTGCCGCCAAAGCAACTGGCTGATTTCTTGCCGGATCAGGTTGTTTACTCGCTCCGTGCGTCGTGTCACAATTTACTCCGCTGAGTGAACAGGTTACGATTCAAGATGTAAGGAAGGAACTAGCTCGGAGGTAAAACTGAAGTGGATAGCCTAGGTTAC
Source organism: Dehalococcoidia bacterium (assembly GCA_016783225.1). Next base: position 4,097 of record JADHWZ010000104.1, read on the forward strand.
CCTTTCCTGTCTGTAGAATTGAATAACATCGCCAACCTGGAAATCCGAGAAGCCCTCAATTCTAACACCACACTCAAGGCCGGCAGACACCTCTTTGACATCGTCTTTGAAGCGCTTTAAGCTGCTGAGGCGAGATTCATGAATTGACTCGCCTTGACGTAGAACTCGGACCAAAGCATCTCGTCTCACCTTGCCTTCTTTAACGGAAAGTCCGGCTACCTTCCCCTTTTTCCCCGCGTCAAAGATAGCTAGTACTCCAGCCTGTCCTTCGATAACCTCAGTGACCGTGGGCTCCAACATGCCTTTCAGTGCCTTTTCCACATCGTTTGCCAGTTCGTAGATCACGCTGTAGTGGCGAATGGCTATTCCTTCCAGCTCAGCTAGTCGATGTGCTCCTGGCTCCGGTCGGCTATTGAAACCGACAATTATTCCTTTGGAGGCTAAGGCCAGTAATACATCGCTTTCTGTAATACTACCGCTGCCTGAATGGATAACTCTAACCCTGATCTTCTCATCTCCCAGTTGCTCCAGCGAATCCCTTATTGGTTCGATGCTGCCTTGGACGTCTGTTTTGAGAACTATGTTTAGCTCCTTTACCTGTCCAGCACTGATCTGAGTCGAGAGGTCAGTCAAGCTCAGAGTCCTAGTAGGAGTTGACAATTCCTGTTGCAGGCCTTTCCGCTTTGCCAGGACGATGCGTGCCGCGCGCTCTTTGGCAACCACTGCGAAACTATCTCCAGCTCGAGGGACGGCATTTATCCCGAGGACCTCTATTGGGGTTGCTGGTTCAGCCTTGTTGACCTGCTTCCCCGCGTCATTGAACATCGCCTTGACTTTGCCCCAAGTATTACCGATTACCACGTTATCACCTGGCTTAAGGCTGCCTTTCTGAACCAGAAGGGTAGCCAATGGACCCTTGGTTTTGTCGAGCCTGGCTTCGATTACTACTCCCTCGGCTGGGCAATCCGGGTCAGCTTTAAGCTCTAACACATCAGCAACCAGAAGAAGGTTCTCCAGGAGCTCGTCTACGCCCTGTCTCTTCTTGGCAGAGATGGGTACACATACAGTGTCACCTCCCCACTCTTCAACAATCAAGCCCAAGTCGGACAGCTGTTGCTTGATCCTGTCCGGATTAGCGTTAGCCTTGTCGATCTTGTTGATGGCAACTACTATGGGCACCTCGGCCGCCCGTGCATGATTGATGGCTTCCACAGTCTGTGGCATCACTCCGTCATCAGCGGCTACTACTAGTACAGCGATGTCAGTAGCTCGTGCCCCTCGAGCCCTCATGGCGGTGAAAGCCTCATGCCCCGGTGTGTCTAGAAATGTGATTTTTCGTCCGTCCACCTCTGCTTGGTAAGCTCCAATATGCTGGGTAATAGCCCCCACTTCGGAGGCAATTATGTTGCTTTGGCGGATGGCGTCGAGAAGACTTGTCTTACCATGGTCAACGTGTCCCATGATGGTAATCACAGGTGGGCAAGGAACAAGTCCACCACCTTTTGCCGTCGCGAGGGGTCTTGTCTGAATGGGCGTCGGTTGCTTCTTAGCGTCGTAACCGAAACCGGCCGTTATCACTGCCGCAGTGTCGAAATCAATAGCCTGATTAATGTTGGCCATCACGCCGTTTCTCATAAGCTGTTTGATAACCTCGACTGCGCTCACGCCCAGGAGGTTTGCCAATTGCTTCACGCTCAGGGCCGGGGGGAGGTGAACCTGGGGCAATTCCTGTGAGCCGGAGTTCGCCTCTCTGCTATCCTTGTCTTGCTTGGCAGTGGATTCCTGCCTGTCGTTACTCATGGGCGGTTCTCTCTTCCTGATGGCAGGCTGTTGCCATACTGTGCCAGGGTTTGCCGGTTTTCCATAGTGAGCTTGGTTCGCAAAGTATATTCCAGGCGGTTACCTTTCAGCCCTGCCTCCCAGCATTCACGTACTGGGCACAAATAAGCTCCCCGGCCTGTCTTTTTGCCCTTGCGGTCTATCTCTACAGTGCCAGCACTGCATACCAGACGGACCAAATCTCTCTTTGCCTTTGTTGTTCGGCAGGCCACGCAGCTACGTTGAGGTATTCGGCTCTTCCGAAGAATTTGCTGTTGAGGATGGTTCTTCAATTTCGTCTTTCTGTGCCGAAGGACTCACTGCGTACGACTGGTCCTCAAATTCGTCTTCCTCCGGGTAAGTTATTTGTCTGGGACGGGCTTTCTTAACCTTGCTTTTGCCTTCTTCCGAGTCTGCAGTTGTCTTGCTGCTCTTTTTCGCTTTTGCCTTAGTTGACCTCGTAGGTAGGATGTCCTCGGCGAAACGAATCTGGGGTGCTTCTGCAGGCTTCGCTGGTGAGGCAATCTTCGAAGTCAGAACAAGCTCGTAGTCAGTCGAATCTGCGGCCACCCCCGCCAGTTTCTCCTCACCAACCGGCTCCGGCTCAGTAACTGGCTCTGGGATCAGGGGCTCGTCGGCGGTGACAAGTTCAGGGATGAGGTCCTCCAATTCGGTTATCAACTCCTCCGCCTCCGCCGCAACTTCTGTGACCAAACTCGCCTTCTCTGCTTCGATGGCCGAAGCGCTCTTAATGTCGATGCGCCAGCCAGTTAGCTTTGCCGCCAGTCTGGCATTTTGACCCTCTTTGCCGATAGCCAGTGACAATTGTCTGTCGGGGACGGCGACTACGGCGGTGTGTTCGGCTTCGTTGAGTTCCACGCCTAATACTTGGGCTGGGCTTAGAGCATTGGCGATAAACGTTGCCTGGTTCTCGTCCCATTCGACCACGTCTATTTTCTCATTATTCAGCTCGTTTAGGATGCTTTGTATCCTGATACCACGCAATCCCACACAGCAACCTACTGGGTCGACACCTTCCTGGCGTGCTGCCACAGCTACCTTGCTTCGATAGCCAGCCTCACGAGCAACTGCTTTCAGGTCTACAGTGCCACTACATATTTCAGGAACCTCCAACTCAAAGAGCCTGCGTAACAAGGCGTGATGGGCTCGTGACACTATTATCTGAGGCCCCCTGCTAATCCTGGTCACTTCCAGGACATATAATTTGAGTCTTTGTCCGATACGATGACGCTCGTTGTGCACCTGTTCGCTACTTGGAAGCATTGCCTCAGCTTTGCCCAGATCAATCTGGATTCCCTCCGGGGTAATACGCTGTACCCTTCCAGTAACGACATCATCCTCTTTGCCGGTGAATTCCTCGTAAATTGCGTGGTGCTCGGCCTCGTGCAACCGCTGTAAGATAACCTGTCTTGCCGTCTGGGCTGCAATACGCCCAGCATTCGGCGGCGTGGATTCTATATTGACAACTTCGCCAATTTGGGCAGTTCTATCGATTAGCTTGGCTTCAGCCAGGGATATCTCACGAAGTGGGTCAGTTGGTGTTTCAATGATTGTTTTCTTGACATAGAGTTTCACTTCGCCCGTGTTGGGATTAATCTTGGCTGAGACATCTTGACCAGCGGCAAAAGCATCTTTCTTGTAGGCCGAGACGAGAGCTGACTCTACAGCTGCCAGGACTACTCCTTTGGGCAGATGCTTCTCCGCCGACAACTGCGTAAGGGCAATCATAAAGTCAGTTTTCATTGAATACCGCTAGCTCCCGTTTTCTATTTCCCCTGTTAACAAAAAAGTGGGAACTTGGCCCCACTTCTCAAGATATAGTATCAGGTTCCTCATATACTCTAACACAATTAACACAAAAGTGCAAATCCTCTGTAGTCTCCTTTGGTGGAAGCAATGCTTTAAGAACGCAGAGTGAGCGAGAAGTTGGAGAACCCCTCATTGTTCTCCTGTTGATGGAGAGGAACTCTTGAGGAAAAACGACGGCAAGCTTCAAAGGAAAGGGTTACAGTTCCGTATCTGACACTGCTCACTCTGGCGCCACGCTGCCAAAGCGACGTTGCCGCTCGCCAAAGGCGATGAGGGCCTTGTCAACCTCTTTCTT
>JADHWZ010000105.1 GCA_016783225.1 Dehalococcoidia bacterium
AGAACGGCGCTCCCGTTATCGGGCTGCTTGACTCAGGAGGTGCCCGTATTCAGGAGGGCGTAGACAGCCTGGTAGGCTACGGCGATATCTTTGTGCGGAATACCATCTATTCGGGCGTGGTGCCTCAGATTTCAGCGGTTATGGGGCCAGCGGCCGGGGGTGCTGTCTACTCGCCGGCCATAACCGACTTCGTCTTCATGGTAGAAGGTACAGGGCAAATGTACATTACCGGCCCAGCAGTAATCAAATCGGTCACCGGCGAAGAAGTCAGCCTGGAAGACCTGGGCGGCGCCATGACCCATGCCACCAAGAGCGGCAACTGTCACTTCGTCGCTAACAACGACCAGCAATGCCTCGAAATGGTGCGACGGCTGTTGAGCTTCTTACCTCAAAATAACATGGAAGAGCCGCCTTTTGTGGACACCGGTGACGACCCCGACCGCATGGACGACGACCTTCTCCATATTATCCCTGGTGACCCGGTCAAAGTCTATGATATGAAGCAGGTGATTGCCAGAATGGTGGACAAAGGTGATTTCATGGAGGTGCACGAGAGATTCGCCCGCAACATCATCGTCGGCTTCGCCCGACTCGGCGGGCAGAGTGTCGGGATAATAGCCCAGCAGCCGCTTCAATTCGCCGGTGTCATTGATGTCGATGCCTCAGACAAAGCTGCCAGATTCATTCGCTTTTGTGACTGTTTTAACATCCCCCTGGTCACTCTGGCTGATGTCCCAGGCTACATGCCGGGCACCGACCAGGAGTATAGGGGGATTATCAGGCACGGGGCGAAGCTCCTCTACGCATACTCTGAAGCCACAGTCCCCAAGGTCACCACGATTACCCGCAAAGCCTACGGTGGCGCCTACCTGGCAATGTGCGCCAAGGCCCTGCGCGGCGATATCAACTATGCCTGGCCAACAGCCGAGATCGCTGTGATGGGGCCGGACGGAGCAGTTAATATCGTCTTCAAAGATGCCATCGATAAGTCGGAAAACCCAGAAAAGACGCGGCAGGAACTGGTAGCTGACTATAAAGACAAATTTGCCAACCCCTATGTAGCCGCCGGCAAGGGCTACATCGACGACGTTATTGACCCCAGAAGCACTCGACCCAAGGTGATTAAAGCCCTGCAGATTCTCCGGAATAAGACCGACACTAACCCGGCCAAGAAGCATGGCAATATCCCCCTCTAGAAAAAGGATTATGTCATGAATAAGGGCACCACGGCCGCCATAATGGGAGCAGTCAGCGCCTACATTCAGCAAGAAGAGGTAGTCAAAGCATACGCTGCTGCGACTACGCCCCAGTCGCAAATGAGCCCCTGGCGCCTTTTCGGACACCAACAACTGATGAGGTCCAGAACCAACTGGCGAACAAAGAAAGCCAGCAGGTGAAGAGGAGTCAGTTCAGTCACGATTTCTACGAAATCTACGGGTAAGGAGTATCTTATGAGCGCCGCTGAAGGGAAGAAAAACCCGGTAAGAATCACTGACCTTACGTTCCGAGATGGCCATCAATCCTTGTTCGCTACCCGCGTGCGAACCCCCGACCTGGAAGCTATCGCCCCCGAGATGAACAAGGCAGGATTCTGGTCCATGGAAGTCTGGGGTGGGGCCACCTTTGACGTCGCCACCCGCTTCTTAAATGAAGACCCGTGGGAACGAGTCCGCATCTTGAAAAAGCTGATGCCGGACACGAAATTACAGATGCTCTTGCGCGGTCAGAACCTGGTTGGCTATCGCAACTACGCAGATGATGTGGTTACCGCCTTCGTCCACCACGCCGCCGACTGCGGCATTGACGTTTTTCGCGTGTTCGACGCTGTCAACGATGAGCGGAACTTCCAGACCGCCTTCAAAGCCATCAAGGATAAAGGCAAACACATCCAGGGTTCGTTGTGCTACTCGCTAACAGAGCCTAAACTGGGCGGTCCTGTATACAATATCGACTATTTTGTAAAGAAAGCGCTTGTTATTCAAGACATGGGTGCCGATAGCCTGTGCATCAAGGATATGGCCGGGCTAATCGCCCCGGACGATGCTTACGAGCTGGTCAAAGCTTTGAAGCAGTCTCTCAGAATACCGGTCAACCTGCACAGCCACTTCACCAGCGGTATGGCCGACATGAGTCTCCTGAAAGCCATAGAGGCCGGAGTGGATTTCATCGATACCTGTATCGCTCCCTTTGCCTTGCGCACCTCCCACCCGGCGATAGAGCCCATCGTAGTTGCGCTTCGCGGCACCTCCAGAGATACCAACCTCGATTTGGAGCACCTCCTCAAACTGGGCGAGTACTTCGAATCCATCGCCCCCAAGTATCGGGACTTCCTGGACACCACCAAGATGTCAGTTATTGACACACGCGTACTGCAGCACCAAATCCCCGGCGGCATGTTCAGCAACATGGTGGCTCAACTGAAAGAAGCCAACGCTCTCGACCGCCTGCCTGAAGTCTATGCCGAACTCCCCCGAACTCGCAAAGAGCTGGGATGCCCACCGCTGGTGACTCCCACCAGCCAGATTGTTGGCGTCCAGGCAGTTCAGAACGTCCTCTTCGGCAGGTACAAGATGGTTTCCGGCCAAGTCAAAGACTACGTCTACGGTCTGTACGGCAAGCCACCAGCCCCAATCGACCCAAAGGTACACAAAGAGGTCCTCAAAGGCTACGAGCGCGGAAGTAAGCCCTTTACCGGCCGACCGGCTGATATCCTCGAGCCCGAGTTAGAAGCAGCCAAAGAAGCGACCAAGGATATTGCCAAGGACATCGGTGATGTGCTTGTCTACGCCCTCTATCCCACCACGGGCATGCGCTTCCTGAAGTGGAAGTACGGCCTGGAGACACCACCCGAGGAAACCAGGCCGACGACCCTCGAAGATGTAAAACGAGAAGATGAACTTGTTGCCAAAGCCAAAGCTGGCGACCTTCTGGAGAAGGCGGAGATAAAGGCGCCAATAAAAGGGGCGTCCCTGAGAGCGTTCAATGTGTACATTGGCGATGAGTACTACAAGGTTGAGGTTGAGCCTACAGGCGGCCCGGTTACGCTCGCTGCCTCTCCAACCTACGCCCCAGCACAACCACCAGCAGCGGCGCCGACACCGCCGACACCCCGGCCGGAAGCCCCACCACCACCGGTAGAGAAGAAGGACGCTCCACCTCACCCGGAGATAGCTGTGGCTACTGGAGAGACTCCGGTCACCGCCCCAATACCAGGCACAATCATCCGCTATGTAGTTGGAGAAGGCGATGAAGTCAAGGCAGGCGCCAGTGTCGTCGTCCTGGAAGCCATGAAGATGGAAAATGACATAGTTGCCCCTGTCAGCGGCAAGATTAAGGCCATATTCTTCAAGCCTGGCGACAAAGTGAGTGGAGGCGCCGTATTAGCCATAATCGGTTAGGCTTCAATGGGGAAAACCCTCAGTGAGAGAATCCTGAGCCAGAAATCAGGAGTGGATGCCCGAGCTGGAGACATAGTCATCGCTCCGATAGACTTCGTTTTCGTCCAAGACACCACGGGCCCTCTTACCGTACGGCAATTCCAGGAGAGTGCGCACAAGCATCTAGCCAGCCCAGAGCGAACCGCCGTCTTCCTTGACCACGCCGTACCCAGTCCTGCCCGACAATTGTCGAATGACCATCTATTCCTTCGTCGCTTTGCCCGGGAAACCGGATGCTTGATTCGCGAGGGTGGTAACGGGATATGCCACCAGCTAGTGGCCGAGGAGTTTGCTAATCCCGGGGATATCATCATCGGCTCTGATTCCCACACGGTAACCGCTGGCGCCTTAGGAGCATTCGCTACTGGCATGGGCTCAACTGACGTTGCTATTGCTCTGGCCCTGGGCAAGACATGGTTCCGCGTACCAGAGAGCTTCAAGGTGACCATTAACAGCGGATTTCAAAAAGGGGTTTGCGCCAAAGACCTCGTGCTCTACCTTATCGGCACACTCGGAGCTGATGGTGCCACTTACAAGGCGCTCGAATTCGACGGTGAGACTGTAGCCAACATGACTATGTCACAGCGCATGACTATATCGAACATGGCAGTAGAAGCTGGTGCCAAGGTCGGACTCTTTGCCACCGATGGTGTTACCAAAGAGTATTTGACAGCTCAGGGCAGACGCAACAAATACAAAGCACTTTGCCCCGACAGGGACGCTGATTATGAGCAAGTCATCACCGTTAATGCTGCCGAGCTTGAGCCCATGGTAGCTATGCCGCACACCGTGGATAATGTTGCTCCCGCACACACACTCGCCGGCGTCAAGATCGATCAGGTATTCATTGGCACGTGCACCAACGGTCGCCTTGAAGATTTGGCTACGGCCGCTACTATCCTCAATAACAAGAAGTGCCACCCGGATATCAGGCTAATCGTAGCTCCGGCATCACGACAAGTCTTCACCGCCGCCATGAAAGCTGGATATGTGCAAGTTTTAGTCACCGCTGGAGCTATCTTAGTGCCGCCGGGATGTGCTGCTTGCATTGGTCTTCACCAAGGCGTGCTTGGAGATAATGAAGTCTGTCTGTCTACAGCTAACCGTAACTTTAAAGGCCGCATGGGCAACCCTGAATCCTCAATATACCTGGCTAGCCCAGCCACGGCCGCAGCTTCAGCCATAACTGGCGAAATCACTGACCCGCGGAAGATGATTTGATGCCTGACGCAATTCTCAGGGGCAAGGCTTTCAAATTTGGTGATAATATCTCTACTGACCTCATCACACCAGGCAGGTACACTGATCTAAGAAGCAACTTGCCTGAACTGGCCAAGCATGTTATGGAGGATGCCGACCCTTCATTCGCTGAGAAGGTAAAACCAGGTGATTTCATCGTTGCCGGGAAGAACTTCGGGCTAGGCTCGAGCCGAGAACACGCTCCGCTGGTCATCAAGATGTCTGGAGTCAGTGCTATCCTGGCAAAATCAGTCGCCCGTATCTTTTTCAGGAATGCCATAAATCAGGGGCTCCCAGTCCTGATATGCGATACCGACCAGGTTGACGCCGGAGATGAAATAGAGGTAAACTTCAGCGAGGGCACAGTTACAGTCCTAACCAGCGGAAACCGGCTTACCTTCAGCAAAATGCCACAACTGATGCTAGACATACTCAGCGAAGGCGGGCTCATTGACTATATAGCCAGATACGGCGATTTCAAGTTCTGATTCCTGCAAAGGGGAAATACGTTCGTGCCTCACAAAGTGACTCTCATCCCTGGCGATGGCACAGGCCCTGAGGTTACCAAGGCAACCCAGAAAGCGCTAGAGGCCACCGGCGTTGAATTCGACTGGGATACACGGATAATCGGAGCAGAAGCTGAGGGCACGTTCGGGACGCCCTTGCCCCACGACACCCTCGAATCCATAAAGAAAAACAAGGTAGCTCTCAAGGGCCCGGTAACCACACCTGTGGGCACTGGCTTTAGAAGCGTCAACGTGGCTCTGCGTACAAGCTTGGACCTCTATGCTTGCCTCCGTCCATGCAAAACCTATCCTGGTATTGCTACGCCTTTTGGCAATATAGATATCGTTGTAGTTAGAGAGAATACTGAAGGTCTCTACAGCGGAATCGAATTTGCCAAGGGAACCGACGAAAGCTATAGACTTATAGAACTGATCTTCGAAGCTACAGAGAAAAGGGTGAGGAAGGATTCTGGCTTTAGCATAAGAACGATTTCAGAAACGGGTTCCAGGCGTATTGTAGATTTTGCGTTCAAATATGCCCGCGCCAATAACAGGAAAAAGGTCACCGCTGTTCACAAAGCTAACATCCTGAAGCTCTCCGACGGCCTCTTCCTGGCTACTGCCCGTGAAGTAGCCAGAGAATACCCAGACATAGAATTCGAAGATGCACTTATCGATGCCTTATGCATGCGTCTTGTACGAACCCCCCAGCAATACGATGTTATTGTCTTGCCCAATCTCTACGGGGACATTGTCTCCGACCTCTGTGCTGGACTGGTTGGCGGACTAGGGGTAGCACCCGGAGCCAACATAGGGGCTGATATAGCCGTTTTTGAGCCTACTCATGGCAGCGCTCCAAAATATGCCGGGCAGAATAGAGTTAATCCTATGGCAATGATGCTTTCCGCAGTGATGATGCTTCGTTATCTCGCTGAAGATGAAGCCGCAAATAGAATGGAAAATGCCGTAGCCGATGTTATTGCAGCAGGTAAAGATGTCACCTACGATTTGAGGGCAGACCGGAATCGGCCAGCAGCAACAACCTCGCAGGTCGCTGATGCAGTGGCGGCAAAAATAAAGGAGGCAAGCTATGTCACATAAAGTAACTAAGGAAGAGCTTCTGGCTAAAGCGCGCAAGCCGGCGGAGGATGCCATGAAATTGCATCCCTTCTACCGGGGTAAGATGCAAACTATACCCAAATGTTGCGTTCGCGACTTCAACGACTTCGCCATCTGGTACACCCCGGGGGTAGCTGAGCCCTGTCGGGCGATTCAGGCGGACAAAGAGAGGGTCTACGAACTCACCAACAAATGGAATACCGTGGCTGTCGTTTCTGACGGCACCAGGGTCCTAGGCCTGGGTGACATTGGCCCCGAGGCCGGGATGCCAGTCATGGAGGGCAAAGCGCTGCTTTTCAAATACCTGGGTGGCGTGGATGCCGTGCCTATCTGTCTCGACACCAAAGACCCTGATGAGATTATCCAGGCGGTGAAATGGCTCCAACCTTCTTTCGGCGGCATCAATTTAGAAGATATTTCCAACCCTAAGTGCTTCTACATCCTCGACCGACTAAGGGCGGAGGCACAGATTCCAGTATGGCATGACGATCAGCAGGGAACAGCAGCCGTCACCCTCGCCGGACTAATCAACGCACTTAAGATTGTTGGCAAGAAGAAAGGGGATGCTAAGCTTGCTGTTAATGGGATCGGCGCCGCCAACGTAGCCATCCTGAGGGTACTCTTTGCTGACGGATTCAAGCCGGCGAACACCATAGTGGTGGATAGCAAAGCCATCCTCCATACGGGCAGAACCGACCTCGAGGAGAAACAACAGGAAAACCCATACAAATGGGACCTGTGCCAGAGAACCAACCCGGACAAAAGAAGCGGTGACATAGCTGAAGCTCTGAAGGGGGCCGATGTATGTATCTCGCTGTCGAAGTCAGGACCAGGCGTAATCTTGCCTGAATGGGTCAAAGGTATGGCCAAAGACGCCATAGTCTTCGCCTGCGCCAATCCCATCCCGGAAATCTGGCCCTGGGAAGCGCAGGAGGCCGGAGTCAGAATCTTCGCCACAGGGAGGTCGGATTTCCCCAACCAGGTGAATAACTCCATCGGCTTCCCCGGTATCTTCCGCGGCACTTTAGATGTTAAAGCCAAGACTATCACCGATGAGATGTGCATAACTGCCGCCCATGAGCTCGCCAGATGTGCTGAAGACCGGGGCATAAGTGAAGACAGTATCGCTCCGACCATGGGAGAATGGGAGGTTTTCGTCAGAGAAGCCGTGGCGGTAGGCCTCAAGGCTATCGAGCAAGGGGTAGCCCGCGAAAAAGCTGATCGAGAGGAGCTTACCAGGCGAGCTGAAAGGATGATCAAGAACGCGAGAGAAACAACTGCCCTTCTTATGAAAGAGGGCTACATCCCTCCAGCACCTGAAGATTAGCCACACAATAGCTGTGTGTGCAGAAAGGAGCACCGCCAAGATGAGGGAAATCGATTCCAAGCAGATAACCGAGACCGTGTCCAACCTGTTTCAAGAGGCTTGCGTTTACCTTCCGGAAGATGTACTCGCCGCTCTCAACCAAGCAAAGGAAACTGAGGAGTCCCCTGTAGCCAAGGATGTGTTGGACAAGATGTTAGAGAATACCGAAATCTCCCGCAAGGAGAAAACCCCCCTATGCCAGGATACCGGCACTGCGGTGGTATTCTTGGAGATAGGGCAAGAAGTTCACATAACTGGCGGTGACCTTTACACGGCCATAAATGAGGGAGTACGCCAAGGATATGAAAAAGGTTACCTGCGCAAGTCTATGGCGGAGCAGCCTTTCTCAGCCCGAGTCAACAC
>JADHWZ010000106.1 GCA_016783225.1 Dehalococcoidia bacterium
CTTGGCGGTATAGACATCGGGAATAGCCAGGACCTCCTGCCTTTGCTCTTCGGGGAGAGGCTCATCCAGGGCCAGAATCATGAGGGCTTGTCCTCGGGGCTGGAGCCGTACCAGTTGCATGGAGCTGATATTGATATCTACCTTGCCGGTGATGTTCCCCACAGCCCCAATAAGCCCCGGGCGGTCACGGTGATCGCTGAACAGGAAATAGGCACCGGTGGGAATGATATCCGGCCAGAAGCTGTTTACCTTGACGATATGAGTTTCCCCACGCAATACGGTGCCAGCGACTGTAGTAGTTCCGGCATCGGTGACAACTTCCAGAGTGATCAGGTTGGCGTAGTTCTCGCATGTGGTCTTTTTCTGCTCGACAATCTTAATGCCTCGCTGGGCAGCGATAAAGGTGGCATTTACCAGATTGATCCTTTCTTCGGTTATCCCTTCCAGCAAGCCGCCGATTATCGAGGCTTTCACGGCGGTGGCATCATAGTCGGCAATCTCACCGCTGCACTCAATCTGGATACCTTTCACATGGCCTTCCATTAGCTGTCTGGCCAAGCTGCCGAGCGTTGAAGCCACCTGAATAAACGGAGCCAACACGGATAGAACCTCAGCCGGAATCTGAGGGGCATTCACCGCGTACTTGGCGGCCTGCCCCTTCAACACGGCCAGGACCTGCTCGGCAGCTTGCAGGGCAACCCCGGCCTGCGCCTCAGTGGTGGAGGCACCAAGATGGGGAGTTACGATAATTCTATCACTCTTGAAAAGCGGGCTGTCGGTCGCCGGCTCGGTGGCAAAAACATCCACCGCGGCGCCAGCCAGTTTGCCTGCCTCAACTGCCTTGAACAGAGCGTCTTCATCAACTAGCCCCCCACGGGCGCAATTGATGATACGCGCTGTTGGTCTCATCTTGCCCAGTTCCTTGGCACCAATCAGTCCCCTGGTAGCCGAAGTCAGCGGCAGATGAAGGGTGATGAAGTCGGATTCTTTGAGCAACTGCTCCACGGGAAGCAACTCCACACCCAGGTTATGGGCATAGTCCGGGGAGACGAAGGGGTCATAGCCAACCAGGCGCATTTCGAAAGACTGGGCCCGCCGGGCCACCTCTGAGCCGACATTGCCCAATCCGATGATGCCCAGGGTCTTGTTGTTCAGTTCAGTGCCCACGTAGTCACTCCGCTGCCAGACACCTGATTTGAGCCGAGCATCGGCCTGAGGAATATGGCGCGCCAGAGCCAGCATCAAGGCAATAGTGTGTTCGGCGGCAGCTATGGTGTTGCCAGTGGGGGCATTGACCACGACCACGCCACGGCGGGTAGCAGCCTCGACATCAATATTGTCCAGCCCAACACCGGCCCGGGCGATAACCTGAAGCTTTCGGCCAGCCTCAATGATGTCGGCAGTGGCCCGGGTCTCGCTACGCACTACCAGGGCTTCGTAATCGCCGATTATGCTCTTGAGCTCCTCGGGCTTGAGATTGAGCTTGACATCGACCTCGGCCTGAGCCCGTAATGCCTCTATTCCTTCCTCAGCTACCGGGTCCGCAACCAGAACTTTCATAGCAACTCACTTCCTTCCCACAGGCAGACAGCCAGACAGGCAGACAGGCCTGAGGGCCTGTGCCTACATCTGGCCTATGAACTCGCCTGCGGCAACGCTTTGCCCAGGGCCTCCAGGACTTCCTTGATATCGTCCTCTGTCACCCAGCCCAGGTGGCCGATGCGAAAGATCTTTCCCGCGAGATTAGCCTGTCCCCCAGCCAGAACTACCTTGTGCTCTTCCCTCAATATCTGGAGCAGCCTGGCTACGTCGAGTCCGTCGGAAGCCTTGACCGCGGTTATGGTGTCGGAGGCACATTTCTCATCGGCGAACAGAGACAGACCGAGCGATTTCACCCCACTTCGGGCCATATCGGCGCTTCTGGTATGACGGGCAAAGATGTTGGGCAACCCCTCGGCCAGCATCATATCCAGTGCAACGGCGAAGCCAAAGAATACGGAAACCGGCGGGGTCCACGGTGTTTGTCCCTTCTCCAGATAGCTCCTGGCTTTGGTGAAGTCCCAGTAGAACCGGGGCATCTTGGCCTTCGCATGGGCCTGCCACGCGGCGTCGCTGACACTGACCATAGCCAGTCCCGGCGGCACCATCCAGCCTTTCTGAGACCCGGTAACCACCACGTCACACTGCCAGGCGTCAACCGGCAGGTCGATGGACCCGAGTGCGCTTATGGCATCCACCAGGAGAAGTTTGTCGAACTCCTTAACGATGGCGCTGATGGACTTCAGGTCGTTGGTGACCGCGGTGGAAGTCTCGTTGTGAGTTATTAGGACCGCGCTGATCCCGGCGTCCGCCTTCAAGGACTGGCGCACAGCTTCCGGGTCGGCCGCTGTGCCAAACTCGAAATTGAGATGTGTTACCTCGGCACCGTAGGACTCAGCAATTTCAGCAAAGCGGTTGCCAAAGACACCGACAGACACAGACAGGACCTTGTCGCCCGGTGACAGGGTATTGACGATAGCTGCCTCCATACCACCAGTTCCTGAGCCAGTCAGCAGGAAAACGTCGTTCCTGGTCTGAAACAGCTGTTTCAGCTTCGCCGTAGCATCCTGAATAATGTCGGCGAATTCCTTGCCCCGGTGGTTTATCATCTGCCTGCCCATGGCTTGCAGAACCTCCGGCGGACAAGGGGTGGGGCCGGGTATCCTTAATTGCATTGTTTCACCTCCGCGTTTTCTTAGGAATCAGGTAGAGGCAAAGCGACGTTTGCCTACCTTGATTATACTACCTTGCTTGATTTTTGCCACCTCCATATCCTCAGTGACCGTTTCCCCGTCAATCTCGATGGCGCCCTGAGACAGCAGACGCCTCGCCTCCGAGCGACTCTTCGTCAGCCCAGCTCTGGTCAACTCAGCAGTAAGTGTAACCCCGAGGCCAATCGAAGTGTTCAGGCCTACTACGTCCTCTGGCACCTCTCCCTTTTGGACCACTCTGGCGAAATGGTCTTCGGCTTCACGGGCAGCCGGAGCGCCGTGAAACTGGGCCACGATTTCATAGGCCAGTCGCTTCTTGACATTCATGGGGTTAAGCGACTGGTCGGCCATCTGCTCCTCGAACCGGGCGATTTCTTCGTCGGGAACATCGGTCACCAGCTCAAGGTAGTCAATAATGAGGGTGTCAGGAATTGACATAGCCTTGCCATAGATTTCGTTTGGTGGCTCGTCAACACCTATATAATTACCCAGGCTCTTGCTCATCTTCTGGCTGCCATCGGTACCGACAAGAAGGGGAACCAGAAACACCTGCTGAGGGCGTTGCCCCACCATCTGCTGCAGTTCCCTGCCCACAAGGCAATTGAACTTCTGGTCGGTGCCGCCGAACTCCACGTCAGCCTCTATAGCCACCGAATCATAGGCCTGTAGCAACGGGTAAAGCAGTTCGGTGATAGCAATGGGGCGCCCCGAGCTGTATCGCTGCCCGAAGTCCTCCCTGGCAAGGAACTGAGCCACGGTGAACTTACTGGTGAGCTTGATGACCTCCTCAAGGCCGAACTTGGCGAACCACTCACTCTGCCACCTCACCTCAGTTTTATCCTTGTCGACCACTTTGAAGAACTGCTCCATATAGGTTTTGGCATTGGTCTGCACTTCATCGGCAGAGAGCATGGGCCGGGTAGCTGACGCACCACTGGGGTCGCCAATCTGGGCTGTCCAGTCACCGACGATAAGGACAACCTGGTGGCCTTTTTCCTGAAGCTGACGGAGTTTCCTCAAGCCGACCACATGTCCCAGGTGGATGTCGGGACAACTGGGGTCAAAACCTTGTTTCAACCTCAAGGGCTTTCCTGCCTCCAGTAGCCTTACCAGCTCGTCTTCGACTATGGTTTCGGCTACCCCCCGCTTCAACAGCCATTTAAGCTCCGGACTACTCATCATCGCCAACTCAAAATTCAAAGGTTAAAAGCCAAAATGACAAATAAAAATCCAAATATCGTTCGTTGCTCCTCAGAGCCAACCACCAGAATTCCTTTCTGAGTCTTGACTGTAGTTTTGCATTTTGGATTTTAGCTTTTACACTTCCTCATTCGCTTGTCGAAGATCGCCCTTGCCTGCTCTACGTCCTTTGTTATTTGGGCCTTCAGTTCCTCTGCATTGTTGAAGCGCTTTTCGTCTCTCAGCTTATCTACAAGGTCAATCCTGAGCCTCTGCTCACGCAACTCCCATTCATAGTCCAGGAGGTAGGTTTCCACCAGGCGCTTCCCACCCCCAAAGGTAGGGCGAACGCCGACGTTGGTCACCGAAGGCAACGACTCGCCGTCAATATGGGCGACAGTAACATAGACTCCATCACTGGGCAGCGCTTGCTCCGGCTTTACGTCCAGATTAGCGGTAGGATATCCCAGGGTTCTGCCTCGCTCATCACCAGACACTACCTGACCACGGAGAGTAAAGGGTCGCCCGAACAGTCTTTCCACCCTTTTCATATCACCTTCAGCCAAGGCCTGACGGACAGCGCTGCTACTTATCACTTCGCCGTCGAGGACTATCGGTGGTATCACTTCAACACTGAAGCTCATTTCTTTCCCCAGAAGTCGAAGCCCGTCGGCGTCGCCTTCCCTATTCCTACCCAGAGCGAAGTCAGGGCCAACTATCAGGCCGCGCATCTTCAGGTGTTCTCTGAGTAGCTGGACGAAGTCCGGGGCAGTCATCTGAGCTAGCTCAGGTGTGAACGGCAAGGCTACTATCACGTCCATCCCCAGGCTTCGAAGGAGGTCAATTCTACTCTCCAGGTCACCCAGCCACAGCAGATTGCTGCCAGCAGACAGCACCATTTGTGGATGAGACTTGAAAGTAACAACACCGCTGAGCCAGTTCCTTTTCTTAGCTTCGTCTCTCAGGTGGGTTAGCAGGCGTTGATGCCCCAGGTGAACCCCGTCGAAGACACCGACGGTAAGCAGCGTTTCCCCCCGCGGTTTCACTTTAGCAAGCTCGTCTTCAATCTGCATGACTAGTTCCAATAATCGGTTGCAGGACTTCGGGCTAGGGCTCGACTCGGGCAGACAGGCTAGCCAGAGACCGACCGACGGCAGCGGCCACAGGTTTCAGTTGAGACATAAGTCGCTGGAAATTCTCGAAAGTAAGCGACTGCGGGCCATCTTTGAGAGCCAAATCCGGGTGGGGATGAACCTCAACCATTATCCCGTCAGCCCCAGCGGCTACAGCAGCCAGCGCCATGGCCGGCACCAGATACCACTTGCCCGTACCATGGCTCGGGTCCGCAATAATCGGCAAATGGCTAACTTTCTCGATGACTGGAATAGCGCTTAAGTCCATAGTATTGCGCGTATAGGTTTCGAAGGTTCTAATGCCTCGTTCGCAGAGCATGAGCTGCTCATTACCCTGAGCCAGAATGTATTCAGCAGCCAGCAGCCACTCCTGAATGGTAGCTGATAGGCCACGCTTCAGCATTACTGGTTTCCCGGTCTTGCCAACTTCCTCGAGGAGATTGAAGTTCTGCATATTGCGGGCCCCTATCTGGATGATATCAGCATACTTGGCTACCATCACTACTTCGGCCGGCGCCATAACTTCAGTTACGATAGGCAACCCGGTCTGCTCCCTCACTTGAGCCAGGAGCTCGAGGCCGTGCTCACCCAGGCCCCGGAACTGGTAGGGCGAGGTGCTTGGCTTAAAGGCACCGCCGCGCAGGATAGTGGCACCAGCGGCCTTCACCGCCCTAGCCGTGTCAAGTAGCTGCTGTTCGTTTTCTACAGCGCACGGTCCGGCCATGACCACTATGCCCTCGCCACCAATGGTGATCCCACCAACCGTGACCGTAGTATCCTGGGGGTGCAACTCACGGCCGCAGAGCTTATACGGCTTGCTGATCGGTATGACTTCATCGACGCCAGGGAGCATTTCCAGCGCGTCCCGGAGTTCGGGGAAAGCCTGGCCCAGCACCCCAATGATGGTGCGTTCTACCCCCTGAGACAAATGCTCCCGTAAGCCAGCCGCCTGAATCCGCTTAATAACCCCGGCGACTTGCTCGTCACTCGAACCAAGTTTCATTACTACAATCATGTTCTGTCCTCGCCGAGCCAGGTTTCGTCAGCTTCTCGCCTGAGCCCCTCTGCCCCCCTTAGATAAACGTGCTCTATCTCCTCATCCCTCCTCTCAGTATTGACCAGCATCAGGACTCTCAAGCACCCACGCAAGCTACCAGGAACATCCATTTCATGACCGCACAGCAAGGCAACTTTTGTCCAGCCCAGCTGCCGAGCGGCCGCCGCCGGAAAGGCAGCATCAAGGTCAGGCGTCGTGCTAAACAGAATACAAGCCACGTCACCCACCTCAACCCGATTAGCTTCTGCCATCCCTTGAAGCAATTCCTTACTGGCAGCCACTATGGCCTCTCGGGTATTCTCGGCCACTGTGGTAGCACCTCTTATGCCACGGCACCACAAGTCGCGTCTATTCCTCCTCACGGGATTAGGTTAATAGCCTACCCGATTTGGCGGTCATCGTCAAGAATTCCCCGGTTAAGCTGTTCAGCCTGTCATTTCACCTTTACATTTATTAAATGCCAGGTTGGTGCGAGCGCAGGGACTATGGATTCCTCGGGCAGTCTATCCCGAGCGGGAGGTTTTTGGCGAAGTCTACCCTGAGCCGTCTCAGATTCTTCGCGGAGCCTGTCCTGAGCGTGAGATTCTTCGCGGAGTTTATCCTGAGCCAGAGGTGAGATTCTTCACTTCCTCTTCGCTTTGCTCAGAGCTTCGGTTCAGAATGACAGGTGGCGAAGGGTTCAGAATGACACGTTTCTGTGACAGTCCCCCGCCTATGGATGACGGCGGCGCGGTTATGCATACAACGGGTCACCTGTGGGCAGGTGACTCCTACGCAAGGGCTGAGCAAGACAGGTTGCAGAGGGCTCAGTATGACAGGTTGCGGAGGGCTCCCTCAGTATGCCAGGAAGTGAAGGCTTCAGAATGATAGGGAGAGCTGCTAGCGCTCTATCTTGCCTAACAAGCGGCGGGGAAGTAAACTTAAGGGTGGATATACTGCTTACCTCGTATTCAGAGCGGAGGTTTATTATGGATTACCGTCGAAAGATGGCCACGGCAGCTGGCATGCTCCTGGCCATCATCGTGCTGTGCAGCGGCGCAGGATATTTCGGCCACGTTCACGGCCACACCGATGGCTACGAGGCCGGCTATGAGTCCGGGCTCAGAGAAGGTGTCAGTGGCTACAACCTCCACAATCCTACCTATCAGGAGATGAATGAGTTCCTGGCCGAAGATACTACAAGCCTCAAGGCATATGTGGAGGATGAATACGTGTGCGTTGACTTTTCTGCTGAAGTCAACAACAACGCCGAGGCACAAGGTATTCGCTGTGCCATCGTTGATGTTTTTTATCCCGAAGGTTATGGGCACACGATAGTGGCTTTTGAGACAGCCGATAGAGGCCTGAAATTTGTGGAACCTCAGTTTGACGAGGAGGTAAGCTTAATCGTAGGCAAGAGCTACTCGGAAACCAACGACTATACCCCACCACCCAAGGATGATACTATCAAGCGCTTCCTGGTTATCTGGTAGGTTGCCTTATCAGCTCCACTGGTAACACAAGTGGAACCAGGCGACCTCCCGCGTTTGGGAATGAGAGAATTCGTAACTAATGTCCGGGGGCACCCTACAAGCGCACGACTACCGTAGCTTCGGTATCAGACAGCTGCTGGCCCCGCAGAGATGTGCCAGGCATTGTCAGCAAGTACCGCTGAACGCCGCCATCGCCGCAGATACGAATGCCAGATTCGTCAGTTACAGTCAATGACCTTGCTCCGCTGTCAGTCCACTCCCCCACCAACCTGTCTGGCATAGCTATGCTGATGCCACGTGTGCCATCCCGTATTGCCGTTATCCTAACCGTTATGTTAACCTCACGTCCCTGACTCATGATGCTTCCCCTGAGTACTCACGAGTTAT
>JADHWZ010000107.1 GCA_016783225.1 Dehalococcoidia bacterium
CGCCCATCCATAGGCAGGGCATCGATTGCCTCGCCGACAAACTCCATAGCCGAGTAAAGGGCTCCGTCTACGCCGATATCCCCGATGGTATAAAGGATAAGGTCTTTGCCACCAACCCACTTCCCCAGTTTCCCGTGGTAAACCAACTTGATAGTCGGTGGTACCTTCATCCATATCTCGCCGGTAGCCATAGCCACGGCGATATCCGTTGACCCCATACCAGTGGCAAATGCTCCCAAAGCTCCATATGTACAGGTATGGGAATCAGCCCCCACCACCACTTCCCCTGGCAGAACCAGGCCCTGCTCGGGCAAAAGCACATGCTCGATACCCATCCTGCCCACTTCAAAGTAGATTAAGTCGTGCTGTCGAGCAAACGCATGCATCATCTTGGCCTGCTCAGCAGACAGTATGTCCTTACTGGGGCAGAAATGGTCGGGGAGCATCACAATCTTCTTCGGCTCAAAGACCCTGTTTACTCCCAGACGTTGGAACTCCTTTATCGCCAGGGGGGCGGTGACGTCGTTCGACAATACCAAATCGACCCTGACATTCACGAATTCGCCAGGGCTCACTTCATCTTTCCCTGAATGAGCAGCCAGTATTTTCTCAGCTAAGGTCAAAGCACAACACCTGGAGATTTCTGCTTCACTCTCGGAGTTTGGGAATCAACAATACACCCGCCGCAAGCAAGGCGGCAAGGAATGCTATCAAGTACATTCCAGCGCCAGCAGCCAGGCCTATGGCTGCAGTAACCCAGATACTGGCTGCGGTGGTCAGACCTGCTACCCAGTCACCAGAAGTACGGAATATGACCCCGGCGCCTATGAAGCCAATCCCAGCCACCACCCCAGCCGCAACCCGCGATGAATCCACACCATTGCCGAAGCCGAAAATCGAAGCCACAGTGAAAAGGGCAGCCCCCAGGGCAATCAAACAGTGAGTACGGATCCCGGCCGGCTTGTCAGCCCGTTCCCGCTGATAGCCAATGCCAGCCCCAAGAGCCGTCGCCAGAAGCAGGCGCAGAATCGCTTCTACTGCTGACTCCATCCAAATCCTTCATTCCCTTGTTTTGCTTGCTTTCCTGGCCGCCAGAAGTCGATTCAACGCGTTCATATAGGCTTTGGCACTGGCAACGATAATATCGGTAGAAGCACCGCGCCCGGTATAGCTAACGCCGTCGCTTTCGATTCTTATGAGCACTTCGCCGATGGCGTCAATACCCTCGGTCACTGAATTCACGGTGAACTCAGTAAGCTCGTTGGGCACCCTGACTATGCGGTTTATGGCTTCACATACTGCGTCCACCGGCCCGGTACCCAGGGCGGCATCGGCCACAGCCTGCCCATCAGGAGCGATGAGCCTCACCGTAGCCGTGGGAATACTATGGTCACCACAAGAAACCTCAACATGGTCAAGGTGGTAAAGCTCGGAGGAAGTGCGTAATTCCTCAGCTACCAGAGACTCAATATCCCGGTCCTTCACTTCCCGCTTCTTGTCAGCCAGTTCCTTAAAGGCCCGAAAGGCGTGGCTAAGAGCCTCTTCATCAAGCACATAGCCAAGCTCAGCCAGCCGTTCCTTGAAAGCATGCCGGCCGCTCACTTTACCCAGGACAAGGCTGCTGGCCGGGATACCCACGGATTTCGGGTCAATGATCTCGTAGGTAATAGCCTCCTTAATCACCCCATCCTGGTGGATGCCCGATTCGTGACGGAAAGCATTAGCACCGATGATGGCCTTGTTGGGCTGAACTACGAAGCCTGTAAGGTCACTTACCAGTCGGCTTGTCTTGTAAATCTGGGTGGTATCGATATCTGTAGTCAGGGTAAAGAAGTCATTTCGTGTCTTCAGCGCCATGACAATCTCTTCCA
The DNA here is from genome assembly GCA_016783225.1 of Dehalococcoidia bacterium. Next base: position 1,872 of record JADHWZ010000107.1, read on the forward strand.
GGGAAGCGTTGCCAGCCCGTTCACCGATGCCATTGATGGTGCACTCAACCTGTCTGGCTCCCCTTCGTACTGCCTCGAGGCTATTGGCCACGGCCAGCCCCAGATCATTATGACAGTGAACGCTAACCACAGCTTTGTCGATGTTGGGCACATTCTTGAAAATACCCTCAATCAGATCGCCGAACTCCTGGGGAATGGCGTACCCCACAGTATCCGGAATATTGACTATGGTCGCTCCGGCTTCAATCACCGCCTCCAGTATCTGGTAAAGGTAGGCAGGCTCAGTGCGGCTGGCATCCATAGGGGAGAACTCTACCCGGTCTGTGCATCTCTTAGCCCGAGTCACCATGTCGCGAGAGAGTTCCAGGATTTCCTCGCGGCTCTTCTTGAGTTGGTAGAGAAGGTGAATATCCGAAGCTGACAGAAAGACATGAATCAGAGGTTGTCTTGCCTCTTTTATTGCCTCCCAGGCTCTATCGACAGCTTCAGCATTGGCATGAGACAAAGCGCAGATGGCTGAGCCCTGGATTTCCTTGGCGATAAGCTGAACTGCTTCGAAATCGCCCGGTGAGGTTATGGGGAAGCCGGCCTCGATAACGTCGACGCCCAGCCTTTCCAATTGTTTGGCAATCTCCAGCTTCTCCTGGACATTCAGACTCGTCCCGGCTGCCTGCTCCCCGTCCCGAAGAGTGGTATCAAAGATAGTGACCTTGCTATCCATTCTTGATTGGACCCTTTCTGTGGATGACTCCAGAAGAACAGAGCCACCGCCGCTCGCGTGGAGTGAGTACTCGTCCTAGCCCTTCAACCACGGCATCATATCCCTGAGCTTCTTGCCCACGACCTCAATCTCGTGTTCAGCATCCTGCTTCCTGAGTGCATTGAAGCTCGGGCGGCCTGCCTGGTTTTCCAGAATCCACTCCTTGGCAAAACTGCCATCTTGAATTTCAGCCAGAATCTGCCCCATCTCATCCTTGACCAGGTCATCAATGACCCGGGGGCCCCGAGTGTAGTCACCATACTCGGCAGTATCACTCACGGAGTAACGCATATAGCCCAAGCCGCCCTGATACATAAGGTCAACGATAAGCTTCAGTTCGTGGAAGCACTCGAAATACGCTATCTCCGGCTGATAGCCAGCTTCCACGAGTGTTTCAAACCCAGCCTTGACCAGGGAAGTGACCCCGCCACAGAGCACCGTCTGCTCGCCGAAAAGGTCGGTCTCCGTTTCCTCGGCAAAAGTGGTCTCCAGAACACCGGCCCCCGCACAGCCAATTCCTTTCGCATAGGCCAAGGCAACGTCCTTTGCCTTGCCTGAGGCATCCTGATGTACTGCCACCAGAGCTGGCGCACCTGAACCCTCGGTATAAAGCCGTCGTAACATATGGCCGGGGCACTTGGGGGCAATCATAGTGACGTCTATGTCAGAAGACGGCATAATCTGCCCGAAATGAATATTGAACCCATGAGCAAACATGAGCATCTTGCCCGACGAGAGTTCTTTTTCAATTGATTCATGGTACACCCTCGGCTGCAGTGTATCGGGAACGAGCATAACGATTATGGCCGCCTCCTTGGCCACCTCAGCGGCGCCGGCTACCTTAAAGCCAGCCTTTTGCGCATTCTTCCAGCCTTCAGTATCTCTGGCCTCAGCAACGCTTACCTGGCAGCCACTATCTCGCAAGTTCTGGGCATGAGCATGACCTTGACTGCCAAAACCAATGATGCCAATCGTCTGGCCCTTGAGCAAGTCCAACTTGGCATCCTTGTCATAGTAAATCTTAGCCATAATGTGCCTCCTTATAAGGTTTTCTGTCGGCCTGCAGGGTTTGACTGCCCTGCCATTATCACCAGTCTGGTGGGCTTTCGGCTTCTGCAGGCGGCGGCTTCGGGGGTTGCTTTGGTACTTTCGCCTCTTCCACCGCTAGCGGACCGGCACCGCCGCGGGGTAGCGCAATGGTACCGGTTCTGGCCAGCTCCCTGATACCAAAGCCACGGAGAAGCTCCAGCAAGGAATTGACCTTGTCTTCGTCTCCGGTAACCTCCACCATAAGAGAATCAGCAGAAACGTCCACTATGTTGGCTCTGAAGACGTCAACAATCTGGATGATTTCACTCCTGGTCGAGGCAGTAGCCTTCAGTTTGACCAAAGCTATCTCCCTGCACACCGGGTCCTCGTCAGTTATGTCAACTATCTTGACTACCTCGACAACCTTGTCCAACTGCTTCCTGACTTGCTCTACTCTAGCATCATCACCTTGTAGCACGATAGTCATCCGAGACAAATCGGGTTGCTCAGTGTGCCCAACAGCGATACCGTCGATGTTGAAGTTACGCCGACGGAGAAGACTGGACACCCGGTTAAGAACCCCAGGTTTATCCTCTACCAGAGCTACCAAAGTATGCTTTGTCATAGCCACCGACCTGCTCTCCCTCTTGCTTTACTTCCAGACCAACTAGACTGAGGGGCTCACCTTCTCCGGCTTGGGCAGTTCCATAGCTTCGACCAGAGCTGCCCCGGGCGGTACTATAGGGAAGACATTCTCCTCAGGCTCAACAACGAAATCAATTAAGAACGGACCTTGGTGTTCCATCGCCTGTTCTATAGCTGAAGTTACCTCCCGCTTATCCTTCACCCTCAATGCCGGAAGACCATACCCTTCAGCAATCTTGACGAAGTCCGGGCCATAAAGCGGTGTGGCAACGTAGCGGCGTCCGTAGAAGAGCTCCTGCCATTGCCTCACCATCCCCAAGTAACCGTTGTTAATAATAGCTATCTTGATAGCGAGATTCTCCTGGACAATCGTAGCCAGTTCCTGTATTGTCATCTGAAACCCACCGTCACCAGCGATGCACCAGACCGTCTCATCAGGGCGGCCAACCTTGGCTCCGACGGCCCCGGGAAGCTCAAAGCCCATAGTCCCCAAGCCACCTGAGGAAACGAAGCAATTCGGTTTATCATAGAAGAAGAACTGAGCTGCCCACATCTGATTCTGGCCAACACCGGTGACTATGATAGCGTCACCCCGGGTAACCTCGTAGATCTGGCGAACAACATATTGGGGCAAGAGCCCCTCGCTTTCCCTGATTTCTATTGCCGGATGCTCCTGTCGCCACTGGTCCAGTTGATTAAACCACTCAATGTGGTCACGAGGCACAGTCTGCTGATTTAGCACCTCGAGAACGTTCTTGATATCACCGACGATGGGCACATCCACCCGCACATTCTTGCCTATCTCAGCCGGGTCAATATCAATGTGAATGATACGAGCCCGCGGCGCGAAAGCGCTGACCACCCCAGTAGCTCGGTCGTCAAATCTCATTCCGATAGCGACGAGCACATCAGAATCGTCTACTGCCTTGTTGGCATAGGCCATGCCATGCATCCCCAACCACCCAAAACTCAGCACATGAGTCTCCGGGAAACAGCCGATGCCAAGAAGAGTAGTAATCACCGGTATCTGCGCTCTTTCAGCCAACTCCTTAATCTCGGCAAAAGCCCCTGAGACCATTACTCCCCTACCAGCTACGATAATGGGGCGCTCGGCCCGGTTTATGAGCTCGGCCGCTTTCTTGATCTGAGTAGGATGTCCAAAGAGCGTCGGCCTGTAGCCAGGCAGGTCGACTTTATCTGGATAGACGAATTGCGTTTCCTGCTGGAAAACGTCACGTGGTATATCAATGAGCACAGGGCCAGGCCTGCCGGCTTGCGCAACATAAAAAGCTTCCTTGACTACCCTGGCCAGCTCCTCAACATCAAGGACAAGATGATTGTGCTTGGTAATGGGAAGAGTAATGCCCGTGATATCTACTTCCTGGAAAGCATCTTTACCCACGAAAGGTGTGGCCACCTGACCGGTAATAGCCACTACCGGAGATGAGTCCAGGCAGGCATTGGCGATTCCAGTCACCAAATTGGTAGCTCCCGGCCCTGATGTGGCCAGGCACACCCCTGCTTTCCCGGTAACTCGAGCATAGCTGTCAGCAGCATGCGCTGCGCCTTGCTCATGCCGCACCAGTATATGCCTGAGTTGTGGGTACTGCGGAAGCGTGTCATAGAACGGCAGTAGAGCGCCTCCGGGAAAGCCAAAGATAACTTCCACCCCTTCTTTAATTAGACTCTCACACAGAATCTGAGCGCCGGTCTTCTTCACTGACATATCCTAGTCGACAAATACGGCCCCACTACTGGCCGAACCCACCTTCTCAGCGTAGCGCTTGAGATAACCCCCTTTCACCTTCGGCTCGAATCTGGGCAGTTGAGCTACGCGCCTCTTAATCTCCGCCTCGTCTATCTTTATCTCAAGTTTGCGGGCTGGGATATCGATCTCGATGATATCACCATCCTGCACCGTGGCGACAGGCCCGCCACTGGCTGCCTCGGGTGACACATGCCCGATAGCCGCCCCACGAGTAGCCCCGGAGAAACGACCGTCGGTGACAAGCGCCACTTCCTTATCCATGCCCATCCCGCTGAGAAGCGAAGTGGGGGTTAGCATCTCTCGCATCCCCGGACCGCCTTTCGGTCCCTCGTAACGAATGACAACCACCTCACCAGGCTTGATTCTCCTGTTCATTATCGCTGTAGTAGCCGCCTCTTCATCATCAAAAACCCGAGCTGGGCCCTCATGGACAAGCATTTCAGGAGCCACAGCAGCGCTCTTTACCACGCCACCATCAGGAGCCAGATTACCAAAAAGGATAGCCAGGCCACCCGTAGGTGAGTGAGGGGCGGACACCGAACGGATTATCTCACGGTTCTTGACCTTAGCTCCCTTTATGGTAGCAGCCAAAGACTTCCCCAACACTGTCCTTGCTTCCAAATTCAACAAGGTGGATATCTCTTGCATAACCGCCGGAATACCACCTGCCAAGTCGAGGTCTTCAATATGATAATCGCTTGCCGGGCTTATTTTACTGATATGGGGGATGCGCTGGCTTATCTCGTTCACCAATGACAGAGGAAAATCGACTCCAGCTTCGTGAGCGATCGCCATGAGATGCAGCACCGAATTAGTGCTGCCGCCCAGAGCCATATCAACGGCGAACGCATTGTAAATGGAGTCCTTGGTGATGATATCTCTGGGCAGGAGATTCTGAGACAGAACGGACATCACCTGCTGCCCAGCCTCACACGCCAAGCTGACGCGGCGCGTGTCGACCGCAGGAATCGTCCCGTTACCGGGCAGAGCCATCCCTAAAGCCTCAGTCAGACAGTTCATCGTATTCGCGGTAAACATGCCGGAACAGCTACCGCAACCCGGGCAGGCAACCGCCTCCAGCTCATCCAACTCGGCCTCAGTCATCTCCCCCTTGGCTACCTTGCCCACAGCTAGAAATACCGAGTTGAGATCAACCGGCTTGTTCTGACCATTCCTGCTTAATCGGCCAGCCAACATGGGACCACCACTTACGAAGATAGCTGGTATGTTAAGCCTCGCCGCTGCCATCAACATCCCCGGCACCACTTTATCGCAGTTACTAATGGCAACCAAAGCATCGAAAGCATGGGCCTCAACGGTAGTTTCCACTGAGTCAGCGATCAGCTCCCGGCTGGGAAGGCTATATTTCATGCCAGCGTGATTCATGGCGATACCATCGCAAACAGCTATAGTATTGACCTCAAAAGGCACTCCTCCTCCACTTCTCACCCCTTCCTTTACAGCCTCAGCGATTGTATCCAAATGCATATGACCGGGCACAATCTCGTTGAAGCTGTTGACTACGCCGATGAAAGGTTTGTTGAAGTCCTCCCGGGAAACACCCAAAGCCCGGAGCAAGGCTCGATGCCCCGCTCGCTCAATGCCCTTTCTTACGCTGTCGCTCCGCATCATTTATAGAATTCCCCTCTAAAAGCCAAAATGCCGCCCCTTTTGGGGACGGAAAACGACGCCTCGAGCCATGCTAGTAAACTAGCACAGCAACTATTCATTGTCAAGCGAAGCTGTCTC
>JADHWZ010000108.1 GCA_016783225.1 Dehalococcoidia bacterium
CTCATATCTACAGCTTGCACATCTCCTTTTATCACGTCTAATTGCCCAACTTTTACTGTTACCGCATCGCGGGCATTTCTTTGTCCGTCCCATGCCACCATTCTCTCATATTTTGGGTGGCTGTTTTGAGACTTTACCCATAATTAATGGCTTCGATGTCGTACGCCAACAAAGCCAAGTACGCCAGTCGATCGGGCTAGTTTTTCAAGACCCCAGCCTTGATGAGCGGCTCAGCGGATTACAAAACCTGCGTTTCCATGCCCTGGTGTATCACTTACCCGCCTCCGTTCGCGAGAAACGCATTGAGCAGATGCTCACAATGGTCGAGCTATGGGACAAGCGCCATAGCGAGGTACGTACCTATTCTGGAGGCATGAAACGCCGCCTAGAGATAGCGAGAGGACTGCTGCACCATCCCAAGGTGCTATTTCTTGATGAGCCAACACTGGGGCTAGACCCACAGACACGCCGCCGGATATGGGAGCACATACTTGAACTGCGACAGCGTGAGGGAACCACTATTTTCCTCACCACTCACTACATGGATGAGGCTGAGAAGGCAGACCGAATCGCCATCATTGACTACGGAAAGCTCATTGCCGTGGACACTCCAGAACGGCTTAAGAAGATTGTCGGCAAGGACATCATCTACATCAAGACCGACGATAACGACAAAGCTGCCGGGGAGATTGGGCTTCGCCATCAAATCGAGGCCAAGCACGACGGTGAGGGGCTCACATTTGAGGTATCCGGTGGAGAGGAATTCCTCCCCACCTTCATCAAGGAATTTGGCACCAAGATACTCAGTGTCAGCCTGCGCCGGCCGAGCCTGGATGACGTCTTTCTCAAGCTCACCGGCCGGGAAATACGGCAAGAGGAAGTCAGCGATGAATTCAAGGCAATGGTGCGCCAGCACGGCCGCCGCATGCGGCATTAGGAGAGACCGATGAATAATCTGCGTGGAGTTTACACCATCTGGTACCGTGACCTGCTTCGTTTCTGGCATGACAAGATGCGCATGATTGGGTCCATGACTCTTCCCCTCCTGTTTCTGTTTGTGTTCGGTAGTGGCCTCAGCACCAGAATGGGATTTCTCGGCCCCGAGATCGATTTCGCTCAGTTCATGTTCCCCGGCATTATTGGCATGACAGTGCTTATGAGCTCATTTATGGGAGGGGTGTCCGTCGTCTGGGACCGGGAGTTTGGCTTTCTCAAGGAAGTGCTGGTAGCACCTATCAGCCGTGCCTCAGTGGTCATAGGGAAAATGTTGGGTTCGGCAACAGTGGCGCTGCTCCAAGGGATTATCATGCTGTTGTTCGCACCCTTGATTGGCGTCTCTCTTTCCCTACTGACGGTGCTTGCACTGTTACCCCTGATGCTTCTGCTCTCTGCTTCCATGGGCTCGCTGGGCATCCTATTGGCCACGCGTATCAGATCCATGGAGGCATTTCAGGCAGTGATGCAGATGTTGATGTTTCCCATGGTGTTCCTATCCGGGGTTTTCTTCCCACCGCAGGGGCTGCCCGCCTGGATGAACGTCCTGGTGAAGATCAATCCGGCGACCTACGGTATAGCCCCAATCCGCGAAGTAATGTTGGGAGCCTCACCGGACTCGGCTTTCAGTGTCAACTTGCTGGGGCACACTATGTCGCTTTGGGATAATATTGCTGTGCTAGCGTTGTTTGGACTAGCCATGATCCTGCTAGCCATGTGGTCTTTAAGTAATCAGGAGTAGCTTATCAATACCGTATTTCAGGCGAGGTCAAGCACAGGATAGGGCCGCAGTGCTCACACACAACTGGACATCAGTACTATGTCGATACGAATTGGCCGTTCTTGATGGTCTCGACTACTCCCAGACGGTCTACTTGATGAGCTAAGTGGATGGCACTTTTGATAGCCTTGGCTCGACTGCGGCCATGAGCTATTACGACATTCCCGTTTACCCCCAGGAGAAATCCCCCACCGTACTCTCTGAAGTCCAGCCGTTTGACCTTGGACGTCATTTCCACATAATTGACCAAGGCACGGCCCGTAAGCTGGCTGTCAACCCTGGAAGCTTGCCCCGCCCCTACCAAACTCTCGAAAGTATTTGCACATGCCTCGATAGTCTTAATCACTATGTTCCCGGTAAAGCCATCAGTAACAACCACATCGGCTTTCCCATCCAGGATTTCCTGAGGCTCTATGTTGCCAATGAAGTTCAGATCGCTCTTTCTGAACAGTTGATGGGCATCCCTGGCCAAGACATTACCCTTGATTTCCTCCTCGCCATTGTTTAGCAACGCGACCCGCGGTGAGCTGATGCTAAGAATCCCTCTGGCGAGGACGGTGGCGAGTTGGCCAAATTGAACCAGGAAGCTTGGCCGGCAATCAACATTAACTCCAATATCAACAAGGAGAAACGGGTTAGCAGGATCGACGCGAACCACGACACAAACTGGAGCGCGCTGGATACCTTCTACTAGCCCCAGGTTAAGAAATGCGGCAACCACTACAGCCCCGGTGCTGCCGGCCGAGACAAAAGCAGAGGCAATGCCCTCCTTTACCAGCCTCGTCCCTACCACTACCGATGAGTCTGGCTTACTCTGGACCGCCTCAATAGGAGGCTCGTCATGCTCAATAATCTGGCTGGCGTTGATGACCGTAAGGTTTGACTTCTTTCCCTGGCTCCGGAGCAGCATGCCGAGTACGCTCTTCCTCCCCACTAGAGCAATGTCCAACTTATAGTCCTCGGCAGCCTCTATGGCCCCTTTGATTATCTCGCGCGGCGCATAGTCCCCACCGTGAGCATCAACAGCAATCAACATTCGCTTATTCCGCCAAAATATTCATCTGCTCGGAACACTTCAGTAAATCCCGCTGCCTTCATCCAGCTGCAATCTTGTCATTAGGGCGAACTTGCCTGGAGACCTCTCGCGCCATCCACGGAACTCCTGCATTACGGACTCGGATGCTGGACGGGCGGCTTCACTTGGAACTCCACAACACATGCCACAGGTGTTTTCATACTTATGCACTTCAACGCAATTTCGGTGCTGCATAGGATACGACTCCGACGAAAGAAAGTCAACACGGCCACGGACTTCCGCAGAGCACATGAATCATTTATGTACAGGTGAAGCCAGAACCAAGACGGCGTTCCCGACCTAATCGCCTTCTCAGGTTTCTTTGTTGCAGAATCTGATGATTTCAGCAAAATCATTGATGCGCGTGAGATTGTTGGTCTCCATAAAACCGTCATAGGTAAGGTTAATCCACGGTTTCTGGTACAACGTGCTGAACCCTTCCGACATTGCAGCCACAATTCCGCCGGGCATACAGCCATGGGGCATCACTGATATCACACCAGCGAAGTCAGGATTCTCCATCCATTCGATTCCGCTGCCTATGCTCAGAATTGCCTCGCTGCCACATTTCGCGGAAAGATACCGGCGTGACTTCGCAAGTATATCCGCAGTAGAAGGCTCTCTCGTGTCAATCAAATTAGTGCAGTGGACAGCTACCGAGTGCTCATCATGTTCTTGCACGAGCTTTCTTATGTAGCTAGCTACCATCTTCTTGAGTTCTCGGTTCTTGGTAGCGTCCTCAACATTCCTGTACGAAGTGTATTTGATCCATTCCCCCATCGGAGAGACGACGACTTCAAGGCCAGCTTCTTCACACACTCTCACCAGGTCACTGTTGCTGAATCTATTGGAGCGCAAGAATATCTCGCCATTAATGCCAATCAGTGGCTTTCTGGGTAGGTCAGGAACAATCAGAGACCTGAATTCAGCAGTTGCCTGGCGCAGGACATCATCGAAAGCTTCCTTCCTGCGAACATGGCCTACTATGCGGCTTGTGCATTCATCGAACAGCCTGTCTGCTGAGCCAGCCTGTTTCTCGTAAGGGCGGGTGCGCCAGAGGAGCTTCTGCAGGCAGTCTATAGCGACGATGCCCTTCCAGGCAAGGCGTTCAAAATCAGGGCCAAGGTTCAAATCACGATAGGCGTTGTTTGACACAGTGGTTCGTATCGGAAGGTCAATACCCATTTCTTTCAACACCCTCATCTCTTCTACTGCGTACTTTCCAAGGCGGCATGGACCATACGATCCAGCCATAAACCCTTCCGCGTCTTTCACGCCAGCGCCGTTATCATGATGGAACCTTATGAAATCGCCCAAGGTTACGCGATAAGGAAGGCATTCTACACCCGATGTTACCTGGTTGCTATAGAGGAGATTGCGTTCATCGGGCTCGGGCAGCACAATTGCCCTGGCCCCACAGGCCTCCATCGCCGCGCCCACAACCTCGGCCTGGGGCGCCATTCTGGGTATGAGAAGAGTCTTCTGGGAATTAATGAAAGGAGACGCTCCCCTGTAGATATCCTCGCGTGTCACTTCAACCTGCTTATCGGAACGCGCAAATCCTTTGATCGTATCGACGAAGGCTTCCAGACGGGTAACGATGCCAGCCTCGGCTGCGTGCTCGTCAATTTCTAGCTGTCCTAAAGGCTTGCCACCCATGATATCTTCTACAATTGGGAGTATGAATGAATTCGGGCCACATCCGAAGTTTGTCAGTACCAGCCCATATAGCTGTGGAGCTGATGCAGTTATGGCAGCGCCAGCTATATGCTTGCTCTCGTAGAACCAATATGGGCGGTCCGAGTATGTTTTGGGATCAACCGAAGCAAGAGGCAAGAAATCAAGCGGTATTGGCACCACGCCAAGCTGAGCAAGCTTTTCGGCTATACCAAGGTTTGCCCCGGAATCCTGTGACATGTAGGACCTGGCGAAGAGGACCACACCCAATCGGTCCTCCCTGCGCAGTTGCTTCAGCAGCTTCTTACCAAGTGCCGCCTGGTCTGCGTCGAACCTTTGCTGCGCCCGGATGCCAGCAAGAGCCGCCCGCTTGCCTTCGCTCCTGCTGAACCCCATCTTCACGGCCACGTCTGCAAGATTCTTCATAGCGTCAGTATTACCCCGACTCAAGTCAATTGTAGGTACCAACAACCGTTCTCCAAGGGTGAGCGCCTGCCGTATTATGAAAGGGGATGCCTGAATAAGAGGGCAGGAGTATTTTTGATTCTCGTCTCCCTCCTTCTCGCCCAACCGAATAGCGCAAGGATAGAGAACATAATCGACGTCGTTGAGCATCGCGGCATGCCCGTGGAGAAGCTTTAGAGGAAAGCAACTGTCAGTATAACTCAACTCAACTGCCTGCTCCATAATTTCCTTGGTAGTCTTGCTGGAAAGGACGACCCTAACATCAAGCGCATTAAGAAAACCGATAAGCAGCGGTGCATAGTCATATACCAAGAGCGCTCTAGGAATCCCCACCGTAGGTCCTGCGCCAGAAGCTTCCTTGTATTCTCGGAAAAGCAACCTTTCCCGCTGGTCGAAGAAGGTCTCTCTCCTTGCTTGGCTGAGCGTGCTGTCGTAGCGGTCGCACCTGCTACCGTAAAAGGTAGGTTTCTCATTGGGCATCTGCATCCGGGTGATGGTGCAGTTGTTGTCGCATCCCTTGCAGATGAACGTAGAAAGAGTGCATTCGCTGTCCATCACCTTCTGGAATCCCCTGAACTTTGACCCTTGGCCCGATATTTCTTCTTTTGCTAGAAGCCCTACACCTATTGCCCCACTGACCTCCTTCTGCTCGGCCACGACTAAGATTTTTCCTTCAAGTTGCTTATGAAAAGCAGAAACAACGGCCTCGTTGTAGAATACTGCTCCGGTGAGGATAATCTTTTTGCCAAGTCTTCTGGTACCTACCACCTTCGACAGATAATTCTTGGCTATAGAGTTGGAAAGGCTGGCCGTGATTATCTGCAGTGGCACGCCTTCCTGCTGGGCTGAAGCCACTGCCTGGCCCATAAAGGCAGCGCATCTTGTTCCCAGATCGATGGTATAGGGTGCCGCGAATGCCAGATTGGCAAAATCTCCATTGTTTACGGAAACACCAAGCATTTCAGCCAGTTCATCAATGAAGCTCCCCGTTCCGGCAGCACATGCCTTGTTCATCTGGTAATCAACGACAACGCCGTTCCTCTTGATGACGAGCTTGGAGTCCTGGCCGCCTATCTCAATGATATCCGCTTCAGCGTCTATCTCGGCGGCAGCTCTCGTCTGCGCGGTGATCTCGTTCTTAATCAGGTCTGCTCCTATGAAGCTGCCGACCAAGTATCTGCCGGAACCTGTGACACCTACGCCAGCTATCTTGACCTTGTCCGCACCATCCCTGAGTAAGTTCCTGAAGACTTCCTTGACCGCCTCAATAGGCCTTCCAGCCGTCATCAGGTAGTTCTTTGCCAGGACGCTGGTGCCAGATTCATCAGTTATCACCGCCTTGGTGCTGGTAGAGCCAACATCGACCCCGAGATAGCCGGTGCATTGTTTCTCTATTCTCTGACCTGCCCCCCTGTCCTGGAGGGTGATAATCTCGAGTTTGGGCATCTCAAAATAGCGTTGCCGGGTATCAGTGTCTGGCAGCACAGTCACCCGCGAACTCTTCCCCATCGAAAGTAAAGCCGAACCCAAAGCCTCAATGTAAAGGTAGTTTTCCGGGACGATTATCTGCACTCGATGCCCGTTCCTGGCAGAGAGCATGTCGTTGAGAGACTTCGCTATGGCACTATTGGCAGCAACGCCGCCAACGAAGTAGGCTGGCTCCTCGAAAGCTCCTTTCTTGAGAGAAGCAACCATCCGAGCAATGCTCTCGCAGAGCGCATAGAGCATTGCTTCGATAGGGGCACCCTTCTGTTGCAGATGGATGAGGTCGGTCTTGGCAAAGACACTGCACCTGGCGGCTATCCGCGGTGGGCTGTCGTCGCATTGCAATGCCAGGCTAGCAAAATCATCCATGCTGATGCCAAGCCTGTATGCCTGCTGCTCAAGGAACCTTCCAGTGCCTGCAGCACAAAGAGGGTTAGATGCTACATTCCACGGCTTTCTCAACCCGTCTTGCAGCCCTATGACAAGGGAGCTCTGGCCGCCAATTTGTATGATAGCTTTGGCACCAGGATCTCGATGAAGCAGCCCTGAAGCAATCGATAGTGAACTGCTGTACTCTGCCCAGTTGAGTTCTTTGGGGATTATTGTCTTGCCAGAGCCAGATACGCCAGCGGCGACAATTTCTTGGAGACTAAGCCGTTCCCCTAACCTGCCTATGAGTGAATTGACTGCAGCCTTAGGGCTGGAGGTTATCTTTTCGGTATCAAGCCGAACAACTCTGCCTATATCGTCAATGAGTGCCAGCTTGGCAGTGACAGAGCCAATATCTACGCCAAGAGAATAGGCCATCTTTACACAAGTGAATTCTAACAGAAACGACTTTCAGACGAGAAAGCCGGAACTGTCTCTTGCTATCATCTCGCACGGTTTTGACCGCCGTGCCTAAGTCAGCAGTGCTCCCCCGTCCGCCACAAGAGTTTCCCCTGTTACGAAGCTGGACGCATCGGACGCCAGATAAACCATGGCACCCACTGTCTCTTCAGGCTCAGCTATGCGGCCCATTGGTACTCTCTGGAGCACCTGTTCCTCATACCCCGGAACCACCGAAAAAATGGAGTCGCCAAGGCGCGTGTGTACATGCCCCGGGGCTATCGCATTTACCCTGATGTTGTACTGAGCCCATTCCTGGGCCATTATCTTCGTCGCCATTATCACGCCGGCCGTACTGACCGCATAGGTACCGTTATGTATCTCGTGCCTATACCCGGCCCCC